>CAZBSH010000009.1:0-52315 GCA_964494645.1 uncultured Christensenella sp.
CAACAACGGCATTTTTATTGGAGTTTTCCTCCATCACGTCCTTGTTGCTGTTTTTGATCAAGCTCAAAATCGAATCATCTGTCGTATTCGCCTTACGCACCAGCGCGCGCGAATACCGGTAAATAATATATGTTTTTGCGAGAACGAATTTTTTCTCGTCCATCAGCTTCTGCTCGATGATATCCTGGATATCCTCGACCAGTATCCGGCTGCGGTTTTTCTGTTCGATGCCTGCGACAATTGCCTCAATCTTCTCTTCCGCTATTTTTTCCGTTTCCTCTACCTCGGCGTTCGCCTTGCGGATCGCAGTCGCAATCTTGCTCCTGTCATACTCCACACAGCTGCCGTCTCTCTTGATGACCTGCATGTTAAGCTCTCCTTTATTTGATGATACCAAAAGATATATTAACATAGATAAACGGATATGTCCACAACATATCGTGTTTCATAAAATAAATATACACTATATTTAGTAAAAACAAAACAGACCCCCGAGAGCGCCTGTTTGTAAACAAATCTATTGCGTTGTATACCGCTTCCTTCACAGCCCGATGCTTCCTTCCTTGATAAAACCTGTCGCCGTCACATACGCGATGTTTGTACCAAGGTCGTCATATACCTCCACCTCATAAAGACACGTCCTGCGCGTGGACGATATTTCCTTTGCGCACGCCATCAGCTTCCTGCCTTTGGGCGGTCGGTGATACGTGATGTTATTGGAAAGAGAAACCACGTTCCCGTGTTTGCAATTTGCCGCGACCGCAAATGTAAAATCCGCAATTGTAAAAATCATCCCCCCCTGCACCACATTGCCCGCGTTCAGGTGCTTATCTTCTATCAATACGCCGCATATACATTCTCCTGCGTCCGCGCTTTCGATACTGATGCCCAGCCCTTTCACAAAACGATCCCTCTCAAAAAATTCCTTGATGCGTTCTATCTCCACTCTCTTTTCCTCCTGCTTAAGCTGTTCCTATTATACTACTTTTTGTTAATAGATACCGTATCATTTTCAACAATTTTTTTTGCTTTTTCCCATTGACATTGCCCATGCTCTCGCTTATGATAATACTGTTTTAAATGACTTTTCGGAGGCCTTACCCCTATGTTTTCATTAGAAGATATTCCAAGAATCATTGATATGACTTCTATTTACGCGGATTCGCGTTTGCAGGATATTGACCGCGTATGCGATATTGCCAAGGCGTACCATTGCGCTTCTACCATTGTCTTTCCGTGCTATCTCTCCTATACCATCAAGAACACCATCGGGTATGAGGACATTTTACACGGAAGCGTGACGGGCTTTCCTTTTGGCGGAGAATTGACGTCCGCTAAGGTATACGAGGCAAAACAACTCGAGCTGATGGGCGCGCAGGAGATCGATATGGTCATGAACGTCGGCGCGTTCCTTTCGGGGAATCAAAAGTATGCCAAACAAGACATGGCTACCGTATGCGAGTCTGTCAAAATTCCCGTGAAGGTCATCATCGAAACGGCATTTTTAGATGACAAACAGATCGCTACAGCCGCAGAGCTTGCAGTAAGCGCAGGCGCAAAATTTGTCAAAACGAGTACAGGACTGCATAACAAACCCACGACCGTAGATATGATCAAGATCATCAAAGACGCAATCGGCGACAGCGCGTTGATCAAAGCTTCAGGCGGCATACGCGACCTGGATACGATCCTTGCAATGATTGATGCGGGCGCGGATCGTTTTGGTCTTGGCGTACGCAGCGCAGAACCCATTCTTCGAGAGATAGATACGCGGCTTGCGCGAGAGAGCCTGATGGATTACATCAAATAAAGCAGATATGGAGTGCTTATGCGCTCCTTTTTTATGCACAAAAAAGCCGCATCCAAAAAACGCGGCCTTCTTGTTGTTTGACAGTCTATCGGTAAGACTGCTTGAGAATATCGATAATATCGGTTTTTTTAAGCTCGTAAATATCCACAGAATCAATGCCCACTTCATCCACAACAATATCCGCAATACGCTCAAAATCCTTTTGCTCCATGCCGTATTCTGACAGCTTCAGCGCACGTACGCCTGTCTTTTCAAGCATCTTTACCAGCCCGTTTAAGAAATTTTGTCCTTTGTCTTGCTCAACAGGTGTCTCTCCCATGATCGTCCCCAGCTGCTCGAGCATCTCCGGCACAAGTGCTTTTATTTTTTTGTAATATGCCTCCGCAAGTACGATCAAGCTCGTCCCGTGAGGCAATTTGGGAAACAATCCCCCTAGGCACTGCCCAATGATATGGTGTGATGTCGTATTGATGAGCGCCTGCGTATATCCGCTCAATACATCAGCCGCAAACATAATGTTTGTACGCGCCTCTTCATTCGTTCCGTCCTCCGCGACGACAGGCAGCCACTTTGTTACCGTACGCACCGATTCCGCGCCATAGATGTCCACCAGCCTGTTTTTATTTTGGTTGACGATATAACATTCCGCCGCATGGAAGAAAGCGTCAAATCCCTGATAGATCGTCAAATTGCGCGGCAAAGACATTGTGATCTGCGGATCAATAAAGGATATCTGCGGAAAGATCGCGTCTACCGCAAAATCAAGTTTTTCCCCTGTTTTTTCATTGGTGATCACACAATACGGGTCCGTCTCCGTTCCCGTACCCGCTGTTGTCGAAACCGCCACCACCGGCGCAGCATTGCTGATCTCTTTGCGTCCGCCCGATCCGGTATTGGCGTAATCCCAAAGATCGCCGGGGTTCTTGAGCATGATTGCAATGGCTTTTGCAGAATCTATCGTGCTTCCACCGCCCAGACCAATGCAAAAATCACATCCCTCGCGCCGCGCAATAGCAACACCCTTCATCACATCTTCACGTGTCGGGTTAGGCATCACATGATCGTTTACCACAACATCCACGCCGTTTTTCCTAAGCAAGCCAACCACCCGCCCAAGCAAACCGGACGGCTCGATAAATCCGTCTTGCAATACGCATAGAAGCGCTCTTTTGCCCGGCATAGGCATACTGCCAAGTTCCTCCAACCTTCCGTTTCCGAACACAACACGTGTCGGAATAAAACTATCTGCATGAAACATTTTCTTCACCTTTCCCCTTTCTATAAATGAAGCAGAAATTCCACTTCCTCCTCCGGCAGATCGTTTTCTTTACCGATCAACCGGGAAATCACGCATATCTTTGCGGCGCTCTCCACCGATTCCAGCTTATTGAGCGCATCATAAGCCGTTTTTCCCACTGCCAACACACCATGGTTTGCAAGTAACATAATATCCTTGCCTTTTTTCAATACCTCCCGCGCTCCGGCATAAATACTATCCGACCCCGGACGACCGTATGCAAGAACCTCCACTTCCTTGTGATCCCACAAAAGCTCCGCGTGCGCATAGGATACAAACGGCATATTACACATGGCAAACGCAGTCAAAAACGGTGCGTGTGAATGCACCACACCACCGATATCCCCGCGCAAATCATACATCGCGGCGTGCATCTTCAGCTCGGAAGAAGGCGGGTATACTCCCGCAACCTGTTGTTGTTCCTCGTTAAATACCGCGATCATCTCACCTGTCAGCCATTCTTTGTTTTTACCCGATGGCGTGATATACAAATACCCGTCGCGCTTTACAGATACATTGCCCTCATAAGCGTTGGTCAACTGCTTTTCATCCATGCGTTTCGCAACGCGCAATACTTCCCTGATCGCTTCACTTTCCATTTTGCTTCCTTTCTTACAGAGCAAACACCCGCGCGACTTCCTCATACGTCGGGATCGATCGGAACGACCCTTTTTTCTGCACACTGACAGAAGACACCGCGTTAGCAAACCGCGCTGCTCCAAACAGATCTTTTCCCTTCCATATCCCGACGGCAATCCCCGCATTGAACGAATCTCCCGCACCGGTGGTATCTACAGCCTTGACCTTGTACGCATCGATCATCTCTGTTTTTTGTCCGTCGGAAGCAAATGCGCCGCGCTCTCCCAGCGTGATCACAACATTCTTCACGCCTTTCTCGTGGAAAAACGCACAAGCCTCCATCACGCTTTTTTCGTTATCTACCGCAAACCCGCAATATCCCGCCGCTTCGCTCTCGTTCGGCGTAATAATATCAATATATTGATAAAGCCCTTCCGGGATTTCTCTCACAGGCGCAGGATTGACAATAGTCGCCGCACCATAGCCCTTTGCCATCTTCATTGCATATTCACACGTTTCCATCGGTAGCATAAACTCCGTCATCACAACCTTGGCATCCCTGATCGCATCACGGTTCCGTTCCACATAAGCGGGTGTCACCGCTTTGTCCGCCGCATGAACAATACTGATCGCGTTTGCGCCTCCTTCCTCTACCAGTACAAACGCCGATCCGCAAAACATATCTTTTGCCATCCCGATCCGCTCACAATTAACCCCCGCCCACGCAAGATCACTTTTTACAAGCGATAAATTCGGGTCAAGCTCCCCCATCATGCTCAAAAAGCAAGTAGGTACGCCCAGCCGCGCGACCGCGCCGATCTGTATCGCTCCTTTGCCGCCGATTGCCATGCTCAGCGAATCTCCAAACACCGTTTCCCCCGGCTCCGGCAATCGTTTGTTGTGTACGATATAATCCACATTGATACTTCCCACATGCGTGATCACTTTTGTCCACCTCTTTTTTAATAATTACATATGTGCTCTTTATTGACTTTAGTGCCTATTCGTTTATAATTATAATAACAGTTAAAAAAAATGTACATCAATATATTGCCGTAAATTATCATTATCATAGCTAGGTGACTATATGCATATCACATATCTGTCCAGCGACCAAACGCTTCGAAAATTGAACCAGGATGCCTCGCTCGAGATCTACCTCGACCAAATTGAACATTCGCGGCACGGTAATATTCCGTGGCAGCGCGGCAGTATCCCCTGGCATTGGCACGCAGAAATCGAATTTGCCGTCGCAACCCGCGGCGCGACCGAGCTGTGCGTTGCGGAAGATATGATCGTCTTGCGTGAGGGCGAAGGCATTTTTGTCAACAGCAGCCAGCTCCATTGCATCCGCCCCCTTCGCGGCGACGACTCCTCTCTGTTTACCGTGGCGGTCAATCCTCGCCTCTTGAGCAGCAGCGGTTTTGATCTTCTGTCCACCAAATATGTGCTCCCCCATATCGGGGATACCGCAGTCAAATATGCAAAGCTTTGTCCGCTCGTTTTGTGGCAAAAACAAGCGCTTAGCTATCTTGATCATATACGCGACATATCCGCTACGCCTTCTTTTGGCTTTGAGTTTGATATGCGTAATGCTTTGTGCTGCATATGGTTGTTACTCTTACAAAATGTTTTCAATACGCCTGCCACGTCTTCCCGTACCGACGCGGACGACGATTTGCGAATCAAGCGCGCGCTCGCCTTCATACACGAGCACTATACCGACGATATCTCGCTGAGCGATATCAGCCGCGCCATTAACCTGAGTAAAAGCGAATGCTGCCGCTCGTTTCAGCGCGTTCTACGCACAACACCTGTCGATTCGCTGATCGCCTATCGTCTGGAACGCGCCGCAGCGCTTCTGTTGGATACCGCTCTTCCGGTAAGTACGATCGCAACCATGACAGGCTTTAACAGCCTCAGCTACTTCAGCAAGCTCTTTCACGAACGGATAGGCTGTACCCCGAGAACGTACCGCTGTCCGCCAAAAAAATGATATCAAAAAAGCTTTGCACTGCTGCAAAGCTTTTTTGATCGTTGTATATCAGATACTCGCAAACCCGCGTTTTAAATCGTCAAGGATATCCTCAATATTTTCGATGCCCACCGACAAGCGGATCATCCCCGGCGTGATACCCGCTGCCGCAAGCTGTTCATCGTTCAATTGACGGTGCGTTTCGCTCGCCGGATGCAGCACACATGTTTTCACGGTCGCCACATGCACCACGTTAGACGCCATCTCCAGGCTATCCATAAATTTGATAGCCGCGTCCCGTCCTCCCCTTAAGGAAAAGGCAATCACGCCACTCGCGCCGTTAGGCAAGTATTTTTGCCCCAGTTCGTGATATTTATCGCCCACCAGCGAAGGATAACTCACACTCTGTACCTGCTCGTGTGATTTCAAAAATTTCGCGACATCAAACGCATTGGCACTGTGCCGTTCCATGCGGAGTGCAAGCGTTTCCAATCCCAAATTCAGTAAAAATGCGCCGTGTGCTGTGGGGCTCGCCCCAATATCACGCATCAGCTGTACACGCGCTTTTGTGATATACGCAAGCTTGCCGAATGCCTCCGTATAAACCGTGCCGTGATAACTTTCGTCCGGCTGCGTAAGACCCGGATAGTCCTTCCAGTCAAAATTACCGCTGTCCACAATCACACCACCCAGTTGTACCGCGTGTCCGTCCATATATTTGGATGTGGAATGCGTCACAATATCCGCGCCAAATTCAAACGGACGGCAAAGCATCGGCGTTGCAAACGTATTGTCCACCACCAGCGGCACTCCGTGCCGGTGCGCCAGCTTTGCAAAACGCTCGATATCAAATACCGAGATCGCCGGATTCGCAATCGTTTCACCAAATACGAGCCTGGTATTGGGGCGAAACGCCTTCTCAATCTCCTCATTTGATGCATTTTGATCAACAAACGTCGTCTCGATACCCAGCTTCTCAAGCGTCACGCCAAACAAGTTGATCGTTCCGCCGTATATCTCCGAAGCGCACACCATATGATCTCCCGCACCCATGATATTCAAAATCGCGATCATGTTCGCACTCTGCCCGGAAGCCGTACACATTGCGCCCACGCCGCCTTCCAAAGCCGCAATCTTCTCTTCCACATATCCTACTGTCGGGTTCGCAAGACGCGTATAAAAGTATCCCGCCGCCTTCAAATCAAACAGATCGCCAATATGCTCCGTCGAATCGTAGTCAAAGGTCGTCGACTGGTAAATAGGCAATGCATGCGGCTCGCCGTTTTTAGGTTTCCATCCTTCATGCAGGCATTTCGTTTCGATTCTCATATGATGTATCCTCCATAATTATAAAATATTTTTTAAGCGCGCGCGCTCATATCACAATACCACCGTTAGGGCTTATCACCTGCCCCGTAATAAACTTGCTTCGCTCCTCTGAAAGAAACAATATCGCCTGCGCAATGTCATCCGGTTCCCCGATACATCCAAGCGGTGTCTCCTCCCGCAGCACATCCTTTATGTCCGCATCAAGCGCTGCGTTCATCTGTGTTTCCACCACGCCGGGCGCAACGCAATTGACCTGTATGCCCGACGGCCCTACTTCCTTCGCAAGCGCTTTTGTAAAACCGATCACCGCTGCTTTAGAAGCCGAATAGTGTACCTCGCACGAAGCCCCGGCAATCCCCCAGATAGAAGAAACATTGACGATCTTGCCCCGTTTTTCGCTGATCATTTGCGGAAGTGCCGCCTGCGCACAATAAAACATTCCTTTGATATTAATATCAAACATCCTGTCCCAATCGCCCTCCGTGATATCTGAAAACAGCTTTTGCTGGGCGACACCCGCATTGTTCACCAATACATCTACGCGGGAAAAAACCTCGCGCGCATAAGAAAACATCTCTTCCACATCTTCGCGCCGCGAAACATCCGCGTACACCATCTCCACCGAAGCATGCATCTCCCGCAGCTCGTCGCGCAGCTGTTGCGCATCCTGCTCATGCGTACGGTAATTGATGAGTACGTTATATCCCTCTTTTGCGAATGCAAGCGCCGTTGCGCGACCGATCCCCCGCGAAGCGCCTGTTATCAGTACCGTCCTGTTCATAACAGTATTCCTTCCAAATCTTATGCTTCATTATAACGCATCCTTCAACGAATGAAAACATCAAAAAACAGGCGGTTCAAGCGGAACCGCCTGTTTTACTGTAAACTGGCTGTTTACTTCATCAAGGACGCAATATCTGCCGGAAGCTCCTGATTATAAATCGCCGGCCATGACTCCGCCAATGTTTCTTGCGTTACATTAACAGGGTCAATCAATACCATCTTAGGAACTTTTTCGCCTACCGCGTCAAGCGCGCCTGCCAGCATGCAATTATATCCTACGCTGTAAGGCTGTTGCGCTCCGATTCCTTTGACCATGCCGCCTTCCGCCATGATCCTTGCCACGTTGTACCCAAGATCGACACAGGTTACGACAAAATCGTCGCCAAGCCCCACGCTCTTCGCAGAAGAGATCACGCCCTCCGCCGGTACATCCCACTGGGCATATGCGCCGTCCAGATCAGGATACTTCGCGAATACACCGTCAGCCAAAGCCGCACAGTCTGTCGCTTCCGTGTATCCTTCTTGTGTCACAATTTCAATATCCGGAAAGTTCTTTTCGATATAGTCACGGAACCCTTGGTCGCGCGCTTTGTTGCCAAGGTTAGGCGCAGTCCAACTAAACATCGCGATCTTACCCTTTCCGCCAAGCTGCTGCGCCATATCCTTCGCGCATTCCATACCCGCCCCGTAGGTATTTGTCGTCACCAAGCTGACATAATCATTCTCACTGAGATTAGAATTGATATTGTCAAAATAAACCATGGATACGCCGGACGCCGCCGCATCCTTTTCTTGCTGTGTCATCGCTTCTACGTCCACCTGCATGATGATCACGATATCAGGGTTCAGCGCCAACACGCTTTCCAAATCAGTAGCCTGCTGCTCTGCTTTCCAGTCGCAATTTGTCTGTGCAACAATTTCAATGCCCAGTTCCTCTGCCGCCTTGGTCGCCCCGTCGATTACCGCCGCAGAATACGATTCACCCGTCGTATGCATAACGAGCGCAGCCGTCAACTTCCCTTCTTTGATCTTTGCTGTCTGCTCGTCCGTCATCTTAAAGTCGTTTACGCTGACCGGCTCTACACCATCAAAGCGCACGACCCATTCGTTTGGCGTTTCCATGTCCGGCAAAGCAATGTCTTCTTTCACCGCTGCTGTGTCAGGTTCTCCCGTCGTTTCTGACGACGCCGCCGATGATTCCGCCGACGGCGCGGATGACTGCGCCGGCGACTCTGTCGCGGTCGTTGTACATCCCACAAAGCATGTCAAAACAAACATCACCACCAAAATTAATCCTACTGTCTTTTTCATTTTCTTCCTCCTGTTTTACTTATTTATATTAACCTCCGGTATTACCACCGGATGGTCAATCTTTTTTTGCCCTATTCCTTCCCTTTGCGCAACGTGCTGATCGTTCCAAGCGCGGTCGCCGCGATTACGACGATACCCCGAATGATCATCTGCTGCGACGCGGACATCCCCGCAATCACAAGCCCATTGTCGATCATCGCCATCATCCATGCGCCTACAAACGTTCCCACAATCGTCGCTACGCCGCCGTTCATACTTGTTCCACCCAACACAACCGCCGCAATGACATTCATTTCAGCGCCATCGCCGTAAACATAGTTTGCCGCCTCCAGCCTTGCCGAATAAAGGATACCCGCAAAACTCGAGAACAACCCGCTCAACAGCATTACCTTTAGCTTGACGTCCTTTACATTCACGCCCGAATAGCGCGCAGCCTGTTCGTTGCCGCCTACAGCCAGCACCTTCGGACCAAAGGGTATCATTTTCAATAATATAAATGCGATAATAAGGCAAACAATGCACCAAATGATCATAACCGGAATGCCAAACACCGTACCGTTTCCAAACACTTCCGAATATGCCTTGTCATAAATGGGTATGGATTGCGAGTTTGCCATCCACATGGAAAGCCCCTTCAAAATAGTCATCGTACCAATGGTGATCAAAAATGACGGCAGCCCTGTCCCTATGAGTATCCCGCCATTGATCAGCCCGATCAGCGCACCTGTTCCCAGCGCCGCCAACACGGCGACAAACGCGTTCCCGCCACCTTGCATGACCAGCGCGGCAACGATACCAGAGATCGCCACATTCGCACCCACTGTCAAATCAATCTGTCCGCAGCCGATCACAAATACCATACCAAAACACATAATACCAATCGTGCTCATCTGCCGCAGAATATTCACCTGATTGATCGGCTTTAAAAAGCCTGTATCCCCCAGCAAGATCGTAAAGACCAAAAACGCCACGATGATCGCGATATATACGATCCCCTTTTGTAAATCAAACTTTTTGAATAAACTCCTACTGCTGGACTGCATTTTGCAATACCTCCTCTGTCTGTATTTCTGCATGTTTCAATTCGTTGATGATTTTCCCTTTTTTAAGGATATATATCCTGTCGCACACTGCCATCAGCTCTTGCAGCTCAGACGATACAAAAACCGCTCCGTTTCCTTCATTCGTAAATTTACGTATCGTGGCGATCAGTTCTTTTTTAGAGCTGATGTCTACGCCTGCGGTCGGTTCATCCAAAAGCATGATCTTCATATCCGAGCGCAGCCACTTGGAAACAACGATCTTTTGTTGGTTTCCGCCGGACAACAGCCGGATTACCTTGTCGACCGAGTCTGTCTTAACAGCCAACTCGTCTATGCTATAGCATGTTGTCCTCTCCATTTTTTTCTGATCCAGAAACGGTCCTTTTCGCATTTTTCTTAAAATAGGAAGTGTCAGGTTATCTTTTACAGAATGCATGAGTACAAGTCCCTGTGTGCGCCTGTCTTCCGGCACAAGCCCGAACCCCGCACGGATCGCGTCTTTTACCGACCTCATCGGTGTTTCCCTGCCGCGGACGACAATTTTGCCCTCCTGTACCCTGCGTATTCCAAAAAGCGCTTCCAATATCTCTGTGCGTCCACTGCTTAAAAGTCCTGCAAAACCAATCACTTCCCCTTTATGCAGCTGAAAAGAGATGTCTCTGATCCAACCGTCTACGCCCAGTCCGTCTACTTCCAAAAGCGTCTCATCAAACGTTTCTTGCACAGGCGGATGCCATTCAAAGGATGTGCTGTTTTCCTCACCCATCATGTGCGTGATCATTTTTTCAACAGACAGCTCTTCACTCCCAAGCTCCGCCACGATCTGCCCGTCGCGTAAGATCGTCACGCTGTCAGCGATAGACATGATCTCATTCATACGGTGCGAAATATAGATAATGCCGATCCCCTGTTGTTTTAGGTTGTTTATGATACGAAACAGATTTTCCACCTCTTTGGTAGAAAGGGAAGCTGTCGGCTCGTCCATCACCAAAATACGCGCGTCCCCGGAAAGCGCCTTCACGATCTCTACCATCTGCCTCTCTCCTACAGTCAGCTTGCCAAGCGTCGTGTCCGGATCAATATTCACGTCCAGCATCTCAAGCAGCGCAAGCGCACGCTTACGCATTTGTGTTTTATCCAATATACATTTATGCTTGAGCGCCTCATTATTCAAAAAAATGTTTTGTGTAACGGCCAGCGTAAGCACGCTGCTCATTTCCTGAAAGATCATCGCGATCCCATGCCGAAAGGCATCTTTATAGCTTTTAAAATCCACTTCTTCTCCATGAAAAGTCATGCTCCCGCTGTCTCGCGCATACACCCCCGTCAAAATCTTCATCAACGTGCTTTTTCCCGCGCCGTTCCCTCCGACCAATGCATGTACCTTGCCTTCATAAACATCAAAATCCACGTTTTTCAAAACTGTGTTTCCAAAAAAGCTTTTTGTGATGTTTTCAAGCTTCATAATGCATTTTCCCATATTCAAAGTCCCCCCTTATCCCCCCACAACACACAGCAGCCCTGCCTGACGCACGATCTGCGCCAGCGGCTCCACGTCTTTGTGGTCGAGTGTTTTCAAGCTCGCCAACGAATATTCCCTGTCGAGCGCTTGATACTTATAACTGCCTAACTGGTGAAAGGGCAACAGGTCAATCCGTCCGATCCCGTTTTCTTTTGCCAAAGATACTACCTGCCGTACAAAGTCAGGTGACCGGTTAAAGCTCGGAACGATCGGGCATCGCAGCCGTACTTGCTTCCCTTTTTCCCGCAGCTTTTTTACATTGTCCAATATATGCCTCACCGAATAACCCGAAAACGCGCAAAATTGCTTCTCGTCCAGTATTTTGATATCAAACAAAATCTCCCCCGCATATTCCAGCGCCCACCATAACGTATCCCATGGCGCCGCGCCGCATGTTTCAACCGCGGTATCAATAAATTCAAGACTGCATCGCCTGATACACTCCCTTAAAAAATCCGCCTGCATCGTTGCCTCTCCGCCGGAAAATGTAACACCGCCCTTCGAACGAACATAGTATTCCCTGTCCTTTATTATTTCGTCCATCACTTCATCCGCTGTCATATCCTTCCCAAACAGCGTCCGCGCGTCATAAGAGCACTTGCTGACACATTGTCCGCAATCTTCACACATATCCCTGTCCGTTACAACTTCTCTTCCTATGACAGAAATCGCCTGCTGCGGACACGCATGAATACACCGTCCGCACCCAATACATTTATGCTTGCTGAACGCCAGCTGATTCTGCATCGACTGGGATTCCGGATTGCAGCACCATGGGCAGCTCAACGGACAGCCCTTTAAAAATATGATCGTTCGTATCCCCGGTCCGTCATGCATATGATAGCGTTCTATATTGTAAAGCTTTCCTTTAACCATCCTTTTGTCCACCTGCTGTCAAATCGTATGTACTGTCCGCGCGATGATATCATCCTGCAACGCCTCATCAATGGCTGTAAACAATGCGCTGTATCCCGCCACGCGCACCATCAGATCTTTATACTGCTCCGGATTTCGTTTTGCTTCCTGAAGCACCTTTGTATCGATCATATTAAATTGGATATGCTGTCCCTTAAAATCGCCCAAATAGGTTCGCAGCATCGCAACAAAACGTTCTCTCGCCTCCGGCGTTTCTATTGTTTTCGGATCGACGCGCATATTGTATAGTGTTCCACCCGACAACAGCAGGTTAGGTATCTTTCCCACCGATTTCAGAGCTGCCGTTGGTCCGTTCGTATCTGTGCCATGCATGGGGGAAGTGGTATCCGCAAGAGGTTGCCCGCTTTTTCGCCCGTCCGGTGTTGCGCCGATGATCTCTCCAAGAGGCACATTGGAGGAAACCGTGTTTGCTGAGGGAACCCACACACCGCCGATCGGTCCACGCCCATAACGCGTCGTATGATATTTGACTTCCTCTTCAAAGATAAAATTCAGATAATCACTCATAATGTCATCCACATAATCGTCATCATTTCCATATTTAGGCGCCTTAAGCAACATCTGCCTGATCTCTTCACCACTTGGTATCGTCGTCATATCTTCGAAATTCGTTTTGAGCGCGTGCATTAGCTCTTTGCCGCTGAGTACCTGATCGTCAAACACCAGCTTTTTCATTGCAGCGAGCGAATTGCCCGTGTTTGCGACTCCCATATAAAGCGGACCGCAGAAATCATATATCGCGCCACCCTCCTTGACTGTCTTCCCCCGCTCGATACAATCATCGATCAGCATAGACATCAGCGGATCGGCAATACCGAATTCCGTTGCCAAATCAAGCGTGTTGTCATAGATCACGTGCTGACGGATATAATAGCGCATTTGCTCCTTGAATGCTCCATACAGCTCATCATAGTGATCAAACGTCGCAAGGTCTCCGTTTGTTTTGTGCGGACACTTGCCCGTCCTCGGGTCTGTCCCCCCATACAGCGCGAGTTCCAAAGCCTTCGTCATGTTGACAAAGGCAGCGCCGTCCGGTCTGTTGCTTTGCTTGCCTTCGATAAGCGGTTCCCCACATCCCACGCACGAATAATCGTAAGCGTCTTGCAAAGAGATCCCGCGATTCACAAGGGCAAGGATATAATTCTCGTCGCTGTAATAAGCCGGTTGCCCGCCGCCAAGTTTATTTACGTCCAATATCGCATTCATATAACGGTTTGAAGCCCGGTCATGATATCGCGCCGACATTGGGTTATTGAGCTGCATGATCGCTTGACATTCTAAAATCAGGTATGTCATCTCGTTTGTCGCATCGCGCCCAAACCTGTCCTGTCCGCCAATAGTCATGTTCTGCGCCACTACATATCCGCGAAACGATGCCGTACTCCGCCAGTCCAAAACGCGAGTGATCTGGAACATTTTGAGCATCATATTAGAAAACAGTTCCTTGATGTCATCCTCGCTTACTCCGTCCCTCATTGCTTTTTTATAATATGGATAAAGTTTTTGATCCACGCGTCCGAATGAAAACGCACTGCCGTTGCCTTCGATATTCATCACAAGATTTGTAAAGAACATTGATTGTATCGCTTCATGGATATCTCGTGCCGGCTCCATAGGTACATGGGCGCATATATCCGCGATCTTCAACAGTTCCTGTTTGCGCTGTAAATCCCGCTCTTTGTCCGCCATCTTAAGCGCAAGTGTGGCGTATCGTTTCGCGAACATTTCTATGCTATCGCAATTGATCAGCACCGATTGCAAGAAAGGAAGTTGATTCAGATCTTCCACAATCGAAAGATCAAGCGCCTCGATCGCCTTTTGCGCACGTTTGCGGAATGCCCCGATCCCTTCTTGCAGCACTCTTCTTAAGTTGACCGTAACGTGTCCTTCTGCACAGATAATCAAATAATCCGTATCAATCATACCGATCTCATATGCTTCCCATGCTTCTGCCGGTATTCTCGCAAGCACATGGTCCTTATGCGTTTTTCCCTTCCAATACGGCGCGATCCCGCGGATCGTTTTTTCGTCTTCCGGTCGGATAATAAATCTATCTCCCGGACGCTCGTCAAAGCGGTACGGTTTTCCGTTCAGTTCCTCAATAAACCAATCAATCGCATAGTCCGGATATACCTGTGCGCATCGATCTCTCGGACCGATCTCTCCGACAATCAACTCTTTGTCCAAAATACGGATCTCGAGATTTTCAAGCACATTTCTAAGCGCCTTCGCTCTGCGCAGTACGACAGGCTGACCTTCCGTCTCCCTATAGCTTTGCGTTACCAGCCGCGCGCGCGAAGATTCGATTTCCGGAATTGCTTCAAAAATCCTTCTGCGCAGTGTATCAAGCCGCATACTGCGATACACGGTACGTCCTTCAAACACAGCCCCTGTATCAATCCCCTTTTTGTTTGTGGAATCTCGATCATACATATATCTCTCCTCCGTTCTTTTGTCACGTCCCCGCTTGTGCGGGATTTTCTGTTTGCTATCAAACGAATTGTATTATGATAAATGCTAAAATATTACTTTCCTAACTTGATTTGAACGAAAAAGATTACATTTTCATTCACCAAAAAACAGCATAAAAAAAACGCCTTTCAGGCGCTAAACAGTGCAGATATCAATTGAACGGGAATTTAAACTTTATGATGCGATCTTTATAAAAAGCATAGTACTCTTTTAATAATTTGTCAATCACAGGTGCATTCTTTTCACATATGTGTAATTCCTTCGTGTTTTTCTATGAAAAAAGGGCTTCCCGCACATTCGAAAAGCCCTTTCCTTTGTTTCTTTACGCTGTCTTGACCTTTAATTCCCTGTCAAACTGCCATCCTATCTTTTTCAGCAGTAAAACCAGAATCGGGATCACGACGATCTGGATAATAATTCCCGGCAACGCAACCACAAACGAATTGGTCAGGAAAATCTCAAAGCTATAAGGCGTACCCGCCATGCCGAGCAATATCGTATTAAGCAATCCTGAAACGACCCTGCCCGCAAGCATTGCGCCGATCAGCGCCAGGTATACATTTACCTTGCGATACAAAAGCCCGCTGACAATACCGTATACGCAAAGCTCAAACATCATGACCACACCGATCGGGTAAAGCGGAGGCATTCCCGTCGCAAAGGACGAAATGAGCGGCAACACAAACCCGCATATTCCGCCGTATTTCCATCCACAGATCAACCCGCATACCAGCACCGGAATGTGCATCGGCAAAAACACCTGCCCTGCCGCCGCTCCAAATGCGTGGAACACCATAGGCAGAAGCATCCCCGCCGCAAGGCACAGCGCCGCCGCTACCAGTTTTTTCGTTTCATTCTTCATTTTCTTTCTCCCTCTTTGTTTTCATATTTTTTCATAAACTTTTATAAGTTTTCCCCAACAAAAAAGCCATGAATCGTTTGTTTTCTTTTCGAAAAACGCTAACTCTTCATGACTTAGTTTTCTATATCAGTCTGATTTTTGCTTATGCCCGGACTTCTTTCACAGACGCCTTCGCGCGTCTCGGCTTCCTTCTTGAAAGCCGCTGTCCCATTGCGTCAAGACCTTTTATGTAATTGTTTGATCATCTCCACCGCTTCACCGATATGCGTCGAGAGAGCATGATCCTTAAGCCCCATGATATTAATATGACACCTTGAAACGGGAATTGCTATTTTTTCCGCCGCACACGTTGCCAGCGCCTCCGCCATTCGCGGTGTAACCTCTCCCAGCATCGCGTTTGCGAAAAACACACCGATCGGTCCAATCACAACATCAGCCCGCGCGCAATTATAAAGCACCGCGTTTTCGCCTGTCGCACCCTGCGCCTGACCGCCCTTTAACATATTCGCGGTCGCCGCGGCATTCGTACCCACCGCAACCAACTCAACATCAGGCAATTCCGCCCGCAGCCGTTCGACGATACTTCTTCCCATACCGCCGCCCTGACCGTCGATCACCACTACTACCATAATCAAACCCTGTTTCTCTTTCTATTGGCAGTATATCACAAAACCATGCCTGCCACCAGTTTTTTCACAGCGATTCCCAGCCTTTTTTCTTTAAAAACGCTTCTACCGTTTCACGCTTCGGCATATTACGCGCACCAATATTGAGTGCTTTTAAATAACCGCACGCATTCCCCAGCTGCGCTGCTTTTTCCATCGGGTATCCCTGCAGATATCCATATAAAAATCCCCCCGCAAACGCATCGCCCGAGCCTGTTGTATCTACGACAGGCGTATCGGTAAAGCCGCCTACGAGCGCACTGCGCACCATGTCCCCATCGCGCCATGCAACCACACATCCCTTATCACCGTCCGTTATGATCAACACCTTATTCCGGTATTTTTGCGCAATATCTACCGCCGCCTTCAAAAGATCCGCTTCTTCGCTCAAATCCTGCACCGCGTCCTTACACAGCTTGATGATATCCACGCACGCGAATGTCTTTTTTAAAAGTTCCGGATCAGCATACTTGTATTCATACAAAAACCGCGGCGCAATATCGATATCCATGGATGTAACCACACCATTTTCTCGGCACAGTTCCGCTGCCTCATAAAGCGGACCCATTGGCATTTGCAGCATCTCCATATGTACAGCCTTTGCATTTTTGATGTAGTCACGCGCCCGTTCGATATCTTCATTGCCAACCATCCCATCTTCACACATCGGATGCATGATATGGCAGCGTTCGCCATCCTTTTTGTTGACCATCACCCATGCAAGTGAGCTGCGCGCTCCCTTAACTACGCTGCTGTACGAAAAATCGATCCCGCTTTCCTTCATATCGCGCTGTGCGCATTGCGCGTATTCGTCCTCGCCCATCTTGCCGATATGCCCGCATGACAGCCCCAAATGATTGACCATGGTCAGGCAATCAAGCGCTACCCCCGAAGCCTTCGGCTCTACAAGCTCCGTGGAATTGATCTTCTGTTCCGCCTCCGGGAATTTTGAAACAAATGCGATGATGTCACAATTGATCGCCCCGATCGAAATCACATCTACCTTTTTCATTTTTCTACACCTCTACCTGTACATTGTCAAAATATTTTTTTGCCTCTTGTTCCAGCTCCCATACCTTTTTTTGACTAATCGGTTGCTCCCCGGCCATCGGGTAAACACTCCCCAGCGCATCGTGTTTGGATACTGCCAGCTTATGAAAGGGCAACAGATCAATACGCTTTACACCTCTGAGATCCGCAGCAAACGAAACAATGCTTGCGACCTCCTCCTTTGTGTCATTGAAGCGCGGGATCAACGGGATGCGTACCGTGATCTCTGCGCCTGCCTCGCTTAACCGTGTTATATTCTCAAGAATTTTGTCCTGTTCCGCACCTGTATAGTCTTTGTGCTTTTTTCTGTCCATGTGCTTTATATCAAACAGAAACAGATCCACATATTGATTTGCCTCTTTCAGGGTCTCCCACAAAACCGCTCCGCACGTTTCCACCGCAGTGTGTATGCCAAATCGCTTTGCTCCGCCAAGCAGCGCAAGCGCAAATTCTTTTTGATAAAACGGCTCTCCTCCTGAAAGCGTGATCCCCCCGCCACTTGTGATGTAAAAGGGCATATCCTTTTTCACAATATTGAGTACCTGCTCCGCGCGCATCCTTTTTCCGGTCATCTCCCGCGCGCCCTGTGGACAGTATTGCGTACATACCCCACACAAGTCACACTTTTCACGCAGTGTCATAACCTTTCCGTTTTTTAAAACGATAGCACGCGCCGGGCAGCGCGCGATACAAGCGCCGCAACACGTACACTGGTTACTCCACACATAAAGCGACTTTTCCCCCATACACTCCGGGTTAGAACACCACCTGCACCGCAGCGGGCATCCGGACAAAAACACAAGTGTCCGTATGCCCGGCCCGTCATGCAGTGCATGCCGTTCTAAGTTGAAAACATTTCCCTCCGTTTGCAAATCAAATCCCATATGTCCCCCAATGTTGCAATCTACATCTGATGTTCGGTACGCGCAATGATCTGATCCTGCAAATGCGGATCAAGATTCACAAACAAGGCACTGTATCCCGCGACCTTAACCACCAACCCTTTATACTCCTCCGGTTCTTCCTGTGCCGCGCGCAGCGTTTCCGCCGCAACAATGTTAAACTGCACCTGAAACCCTTGCAGATTGAAATACGCTCGGATCAGCGATACAAACTTTTGCAGCCGTTCCTCCCCGCTTACCGCGGTCGGATGCAGCTTGATATTAAGGATCGTACCATCCGTTGCTAAAATATGATCTACCTTTGCGACGGACTTCAGCGCCGCTGTCGCACCCGACAGATCTGTTCCCGCCTCGGGCGACACATTATCCGCCATTACGCTTCCCGCATAACGTCCGTCCGGCGTTGCGCCAATCTCCTCACCCTTATAGGCATTTGCACTCAGTGTCTGCGGCGAGGGACAATACGTACCGCCGCGCGCGGGCGTATAAGAACGGATTTCATTAAAATACCAGTTGAGAGACCGGCGCACGACCATATCCACGCCATCTTCATCGTTCCCATATTTATCCGCATCCAACATTTTCCTGCGGAGCAACGCGTTTTTCTCGCCTTCCCAATTTGCCCTGAGCGCCTCATACATCTCCCTTGGTGTACATATCTTTTCTTCAAACACCTTTTCCTTTAAGGCGTACAGCGCGTTTCCCACGTTGATCGCCCCGTGGCAGATGCTCAATGTGTTGTTATAATTCGGTCCGCCACCCTCTTCCACATCCTTGCCGATCTGAAGACGGTAATCCAGCACAGACGACAAAAACGGGCAGGGTGTGAGTTCTGCATGCGCGCGCGACGTCACCTCGTCAAACATGGGAATCAGCGACACATAAAATTCGAGCTGCCTGCGATATGCTTTTTCCACTTCCTCGTAGCTCGACATTTCCGCAAGTGTTTTTTTCTCCGGCAACACACATGTTCCCGTTTGCCTGTTTTTTCCGCCATCAAGCGCCATTTCCAGTACTTTTAGCAAGTTGACATGGCAGCATCCTCCATTGATCGTATTATGTTTGCCGGGTACGATCGGTTCACAGCAGCCATCCACAGCCCAGTCTCGCGCATCCTCTAATGTAACACCCGTACTCATCAGCATAGGAATGGTAACCTGATCGTTGAACAGCCCCGGCTGTCCCCCGCCGTGCGTCACAACAGTCTTGCAGCATTGAGCGGCAAATTCATCGGGCGTACCCGCATGCAGACGCGCAATCGTCGTCGGTTCTTGCATCCTCACCGTGCCCGTCGCCTCCAACACCAGATAGCTCATATCATTTGTCGCGTCGCTGCCGTCACGTTTTTGTCCGCCAATGGTCAACGTCTGAAACATCGGGTATCCGTGCATGGTGCGCGTATGGCTCATTGCGCGTATCTTCTTGATCTGGTTACACTTTAAGAAAAAACATTGCAGCATACAAAGAGCCTGCTCGCGCGTAAGTTTTCCCGCTGCCACATCTTTTTCATAATACGGCTGCATATACTGGTCAAAGCGTCCAAACGACATCGAATGTCCGTTGGATTCGATTTGCAAAATCAAGTGGATCATCCAATAACTTTGCAACGCCTCATGGAACGTTTCCGCGCCAAATTCCGGAACCTTCGCACATATCCGCGCGATTTCAAGAAGCTCCTGCTTTTGCCGCGCATCCATGATTCCTTCGTTCGCCATGCGTATTGCTTCGTCTGCATATCGTCTTGCAAACGCAACCGCCGCCTCCATAGAAATGACCGCACTTTTCAGAAATATCTTCTTTTTGACATTTTCACTCTGTCCCCTGTTTGCGTCACATTCCGCGATATATCCTTTTGCCTCTTCAATCACAGAGCGCAATCCCCTGCGGATCGTATCTTCAAAGTCAGCGATCACATGCCCATCACCTGTCGTCATCCGCCCCGAGTTGGTTACCGTACCATTGAAACTGCCGTGCGGCGCGTCCCATACCTCCTGATATTCTTCCGGCATCACGAGAGACAGTTCTTCCTTGCACCTGTCAAAATGCGTCTTCCCCTTCCAGTAGGGAGCTATCTCCTTTAGCTCCTGCACCACCTGTTCCGATGCCTCAAACTTGTCAAGCAATCGGTCGTCCATTCGCGGAAGCTCTTCTAATAACCATTCCATTCCATATTCAGGAAAAATAGGCGCCGCGTTGGGAACTCCCGCCTGGTTTCCCACAATCAGCTCGCCCTTTTCCAAAAATACGGTCTGGTTTTCTAAAATCTCTTTTAAAGCAAGTGCTCTGCGGATCGCCACAGGCATCCCCTCGGTCTGCTTCCACGAACGTGTATAATAACGCGCTCGCTCGCTGCACAAAGCCGGTTTTTGCTGCATTGTCCATTCCCTTAAGCCCTGAACCCTTGTGTCCATAATAGACCTCCCTTATAAAATCCAATATTTATGCCAGCGCATAGCATTGCAGAAATCCGCCTTTGCCGTATTCCCGTTTGCCCGCGCCTATCCCACAATTTAAAATGCTGTACCCCTTTTCCCTGAGCTGTTGTCTGGGAAAAAAATCCTCAAAGAACGCCGCCGCGATCGCTGCGCCTGTCGGAGTAATCAGTTCCTGCTCCACATCTATTACATCATAAGGAATATGATGGTCATGGAGCGTATTTTTTGTTGCCGGTACCGGTACGCCAAGGCTCCCATAGCGATACCGGATGCTTCCCGTCCCTTCCGTGAGTGGAGAGGAAAAGATATGCCCTGCCTGTATGTCGTCCAGGCATACTGCCGTTCCTACAATATCGACGATCGAGTCGATCGCCCCCGCCTCGTGAAAATATACGCCGCTTTTTGTGGTTTTGTGCGCCTTGGCCTGCGAACAGGCAGCGATTTCCAACACAGCGCATGCCTTTGCTTTGATGCTTTCGTCAAGCGGGCTTTTCACGATCAACTCCCGCACGTCATAATAATTTCTTTGTACACGGTTGTCTTGCGCGTCAGGGTCGACCAATACATCAAAATCGCTCATGACGATGCCTTCCTTCTCCGTTTTTGCATAGCGCAGCGCGTATCCGTCAACCGACAATTTCCGCAGCTCCCTGCCCAGTCGTTCAAAGCTTGCCCCGCTGTCTAAAAGCGCCGCGATCGTCATATCTCCGCTGATGCCCCATGCACAATCAAAATACAAATCCATTACGCACCCTTTTCCTGCTTTTTATGTTGCAGCCGCAAGATTTCCCGTTTCAAAAACATAATCCCTGTTTCGGGATCTTCGATCTCTACTACGCATTGTTCCATCGGGCAAAGCCCTGTCCCCATTCTGTTTATAATCGAATCTGTAACAAAGTCCGCTTCCCATTTTATCCCGTACCGATCAAGTATAGGGATCGCCTTCGCGCTCAAAACGCGCGCATATAGCCGCTTTACGCGCGCATGCGCCAAAACAAGCGCCGCCGCCTTACCAATGATCTTGTCAAAAACCGTACTCTCCGCCATGTGCTGCGGGCAACTTTCATATGCTTTAAGCAGTACGCCGATCCCCCTTCCGGAAAACCGGCGTACTACCATTTTTTTGCAAATGATACACGAGCACTTTTCATCCTCGATCTCTTTTTTATACAGGTCGGATATAGTCATGGATATCAAACCTTTCCATCCGCCATGCAAGTTTTGATCCACTCCATGACCGCCTGCTTACAGCGCTCCACTCCTACGGGCATGACCTCCAGCGTAAACTGGTTTTCTCCGTCCGTCATCAACTTGTCCCGTACCCCGTTCATGTACGCAGTATACACCGCCGTTCCCACGTTCACCTTATTGATGCCACCTTTGATCGCGCGGCGAATATCCTCACGCGGGATACCCGTACCTCCGTGCAAAACCAAAAAAGCGTCCAGTGTGTCATTGGCTTCCTTCAGTTTTTCAAAATTAAGCTCCGGTTTTCCCACATAAAATCCATGCGCATTGCCGATACCGATCGCCAGCGCGTCCGGCTTGGCCTCTTTTATAAGCGCGACCGCCTCATCCAAAATAAACAGATAGTCGTCTCCCGTATACGATGTCTCATAAGAAGATTCCCCGCGTATCCTGCCAATCTCCGCCTCCACATACGCGCCTTTTTCGCGCGCATACTCAGTCACTGCGCGTACATCGGCAATGTTTTCATCGATCGGCTTGTGTGAAGCATCCATCATTACAGAGAAAATACCCAGATCGATCGCTTTTTTGCATTCTTCCACTGATGACGAATGATCCAGATGATGAATAATAGGCACTGTCGCTTCTTTTGCGGCAACATCAACCATTGCCGCGCACATCTCATATCCGATATCCTCAAAGACGGGCGGGTCTACGCCCACCATAACGGGCGCGCGCAGCTCTTGTGCCGCCGCAACGATCGCTTTTAAATCCCACATATCCGAGTAATTGAACATCGGAACCGCAAATCCCTCGCTGTCCGCGCGCGCAAAGAGTTTTCTGATTTCTTCCCCCGTATACTTTTTCATAGTCATATCCTTTCGTTCATGCCGGAATACGCTCCGGTTTATTTGTTTTCAAAGTTTGTATAAACATTCTTTAACGCCGTGCTGGAAAAAGAACGGATGGGCAGTTGTACCGGCTGTTTGTGCTGCTCCGACAAATAAGAACCATCGATCAGGCTCATATTGATAAATTCATTGCTTAAATCGTTGCTGATCTGTTTCCCCGAACGGATTTCGTCTACAAACAAATCAATCTCTGTTTGGAACGAATCCATGTGCCCCGGATAGATCCTGTCGATCGCTTTTGGCAGCGCGACATCTATCTTCTGCGCCGGCGCGTCCTGCACATACAACGTGATATGGCGTACATCCGTATCATAAGAGCTCAGTTCAAAATCGATCTGCCCGCGCGTGCCGTATACGCTGCCGCGATACGTGTTTGCCGCGCGATCAAAATAATGGCTCACAAGATTAACAACCGCACCGCTTTGATAGGTGATCAAGTCAAGCGTCATATCCTCTACCTCGCGCCCGGGCATCACGATTATGTTGCGTCCGTAAACCGTTTGCGGTTGTCCCAGCCAGATGGTCGCCACATCAAGAAGATGCTGACCCAGTTCGCGCAATATTCCGCCGCCCGACTGGTATAAATGCTTCCACTTGATTTCTGTGCGATACATGGAATAATGAAAATCTATATAAAACAGCGTCCCGATCCGCGGCAACAACTCCGTTACCTTGCGGATCACAGGATGGTACTTCAGTTCAGACGCAACGCAAAATTTTTTATCGTATCCTTCCAGCAATCCGGCAAGAGTATTTAACTCGTCCATATCCATACACACCGGCTTTTCGCATATTACATGCTTATGATTTTTGATTGCGCACTCCATCTGCGCCATCCGCTCACTCGTCGGGCTGCATATACCAATGATGTCCGCACCGCCTTGCTCAACAAGCTCACGCCAGTCCTCATAAAACACCGCCTCCGGATGCTCCGCAGCCGCTTCACTTTTTCGCTTTGCCGAATGATTATATACCGCGCACACCTCACAGCTTTCGTTTTTAGAAAACCAGTCCGCGTATACCTTTCCCATCTTGCCGTACCCAATCACGCCAACTTTCAGTTTCTCCGTCATCCTATTGTCCTTTCTATTTCCCGCCGATCCCCACCGTAAAGCCTTCTTTCTCTAAAAGCCTGCTGAGTTCTTCCATGCGCCGCGCCGACGGAGGCTCCAAATCCGGCAGCGCATACCCCATACGCAGACGTTCATACTTCGAAACTCCCAACCTGTGATAAGGCAGCAGGTCGATCTTACATCCCGGACTGTGACGCTTCAAGAACGCAGACATACTATAAAAATTGTCGTCGTCCGCATTGATCCCCGGAATCACGGGTACACGAACGATAATATTCGCGTGTATCTTTTTCAGACGGGCAAAGTTTTCTAAAATCAAGGCATTGGAAACCCCCGTTACCTTCCGGTGCACCTCGTCATCCATACATTTTAAGTCATATAAAAAGATATCAATGTACTCTGCAACTGCCCTCAGCTTCTCCCAGTCGGTATATCCCGTGGTCTCGATACAGGTATGATATCTTCTTTTCTTGGCCGCTATGCAAAGTCCCAATAAAAAAGGATATTGTGTGAATGCCTCCCCTCCGGAGAAGGTGACGCCTCCTCCGGAGTTTTCATAGAAACCCTGGTCCTTTTCGATTTCTCTCATCACGTCTTCGACCGACAGGACGCTTCCCGCCATTGTCAGCGCTTCCGCGTTGCATCCCTGCACACACCGGCCACAATAGGTACACTTCTCTTTATCAATCATAATACCGCCCGGTGCAGATAATATCGCTTCATTAGGACAACTCTTCACGCATCGCAGGCATCCCAGGCATCGCGTTTTCCACCACATGATCTGTGCCCCGCTGATCTGCGATTCCGGATTAGAGCACCAGTCGCACCGAAGCGGACATCCCTTCAAAAACACCAGTGTACGTATCCCCGGTCCGTCGTTGATCGCAAACCGCTCGATCTCAAAGACCGTCCCCTCATTTTGTGTTTCCATCCCTAAACTACATTCCCCGATCCTATAGATTGTGTTCCGTCCTCTCGATGATATCATCTTGTGTCTTAGGCTCCAGATCATTAAATAACGCACTGTACCCCGCGACACGTACCACAAGGCTCTTATATTCCTCCGGCTTTTTCTGTGCGTCTTTTAACGTATCCGAGGAAACGATATTAAACTGCACATGCCAGCCCTTTAAGTCAAAAAACGTCTTCAAAAGCCCCATCATTTTCGCAACGCCTTCTTCGCTTACGAGCGCATCCGGCGCGAATTTCAGATTCAGCAGGTTTCCGCCCGTGATCAGGAAATTTGGCATTTTTGCGACTGATTTGAGCACCGCTGTCGGTCCAATTTTATCCGTCCCGTGATAAGGAGAACATCCTTCGGTGAGCGGTTCCCCCGCAAACCGTCCTTCTGCGCTCGCCATCACATTGACACCGCTCGGTACGTTACCCGAGATCGTCGCCGTACACGGATAACTTAAACATCCGATCGGTCCGCGACCATAACGCGTCGTCTTATACTTTGCCTGTTCATCAATAAATATCTGATAAAGCTTATTCGCCAACTCATCCACATCATCTGCGTCATTGCCGAATTTATCCGCCTTGTTCAGCAGCATCTGACGAATGTTTTCCCCTTCCGCACCCTCAAAGTTGCTCTTCAGCACCTTTTGCAGCTCCTGACCGCTGATTTTCTTTTCTTCAAAAACCAGCTTATCAATTGCTTCTATACTGTTTGCCGCGTTTACAATGCCCGTTTCCGGTCCTGTCACCATATCATAGATGCTTCCGCCCTCTTTCGCTGTTTTCCCTCGTCCAAGGCAATCCTGAACCAGCCCTGAGCAAAACGCCTCCGGCACAAGCTCTTCCACCGCGTAATCAATGACGTGTTCACCCGTTACACGAAGCTTGACAAAATACTCCATCTGCCGCGCAAACTCTGCCACGATTTCATCTGTCCCGCCATAAGTTGCAAGGTCTTTTGATGCCGCAAGCGGTATAATGCCCGTCACATCGTCCTTTCCCTTGTTGAGCGCAAGCTCTAATATCTTCGAAAAGTTCGTAAAACTCATTCCTGCCGATCGATACCCGAATTTTCCGGGGATAATCGGCTCGATGCAGCCAACAATCGCATAATTGTTTGCGTCGCCGCGTGTAATGCCGCGGCTCATCAGCGATTCGATCATCAATTCATCCGAATGCATCGCCGGCATGCCAAACCCAAGTTTTATGATCTCAATACATTTTTTCAAATAAGAATCCGGGTTGAGCTTATTGTACCTTGCCGATACATTGGGCTGCGGCAGCTGCGTCTTTCCCACACTGTCTAAGCAAAGCATCGTCAAATCATTGACCGCGTTCCTGCCATCCGGCGTAATCCCACCCAGCGTCAGATTTTGGTAAGTCGGACCTCCGCCTGAAAACCTCGTATGTGACCACGGTCTGATCTTGATCACGCCAAACGCCTTGATCCATAGACACGACAACAGCTCCACAACTTCCTCTGGCGTAATTGCCCCCTGTGCAATATCTTCTTTAAAATAAGGATACAAATACTGATCCAGACGTCCAAACGACATCGAATGCCCGTTTGATTCAATTTGCGAAATCAGGTGTACAAACCACACCGACTGTAATCCTTCGTAAAACGTACGCGCCGGATGCTCGGGCACGCGCGCACAAACTTCCGCCAGCTTCAAAAGTTCCTGTTTTCGCCTTGTATCCGTTTCTTTTTCAGCCAGTTCTCTTGCAAGCGTCGCGTACCGCCTCGCAAAATCGATCACACCCTCATACGCCACGACGACCGATTCGTAAAAAATACGTTTATGATGGCTTTGCGGGTCCGTCAGATCGAGTGCCTCCAACTTTTCTTGTGCCTGCTTGATGATTCCCGCTGCGCCGACCTCCAATATTTTTTCAAAGTCGAGCATAATATGCCCGTCACCGGAAGTCATGTTTCCGTTTGCGGAAAGCACGCTCGTTTTATACGCATTCTTCACATTTTGCGGCAAAGTTGCTTCACACCTGTCCTGCAAGGTCTTTCCCTTCCACCACCGCGCGATTTCAAGCAGCTCGGTTTTCGCCTCCGGCGCAACCTTAAACCGGTCTCCCGGGCGCTTTTCCAGTTCGTCGATCTCCTCAAATATCCAATTGATGCAGTATTCCGGAAAAATCGCAGCCGCGCGCAGCTTTCCTGCCTGATTCCCCGCCAAAAGCTGTCCGTCTTCAATGAACAGCGTCATCTTATTCAATACATTTTTGAGCGCTTTAGCGCGCCGCAATATCATCGGGTCTGCTTCATAAGTACGGTATGCTTCCGTGAGGTATCTCGCACGCTCGACGCAAACCTCCTGCTCTATGGTCACAGATTCCTGCTTTAGTTTTTCAATACGCAATTCCATTCCTATCTCATCCTCCGGTAATACGATTTCCCCACCGTTTACCATGTCGTTTCGCTCAAAGCACAGCAAGCTTCATAACCTGCTCTGTTTCCTCAAGCGTAGGCATAGACTTCATCGTCCCTACACGCTGTACAGAAAGCGATGCGACGGCATTCCCAAAATGTGCCGCGGTAAAGAGATCGCATCCCCGCCAGTACGCGTACGCGAACCCGCCGTTAAACGAATCTCCCGCACCGCTCGTATCGAGCGCGTCCACCTTATAGCTATCCACCATCATCCGTTCCTTCCCATCCGATACGAACGCTCCTCTGCTGCCCATCGTGATGATCACGTTTTTTACCCCTTTGTTATGAAAGAACGTACAAGCTTCAGAAGCGCTGCTTTCGTCGTCGATGGCAAACCCGCAAAAATCCGCCGCCTCGATCTCGTTGGGCGTAATGATGTCGATATATGGATAAAAGCTATCGTCGATCGGACTGTACGGCGCAGGGTTTACAAGCGTCGTGATCCCTTTCTTCCTCGCCATCCTGATCGCGTGCTCACACGTCTCCATCGGTATCATGAATTCCACCATGCAAATTTTCGCTTTATCCATGCACGCTTTGTTTTTATCCACATACGCGGGCGTGATCTCTCCGTTCGCACCCAAGATGATAATAATGGAATTTTGCCCCGTCTCATTGACAAGCACATACCCCGAACCGCTGTAAACATCAGGCACTGTCTCAACAAAATCCGTATTGACATTTGCCCATTTCAAGTCGTCCATGACCGTGTCATTATAATGATCAAGCCCGCCGATCTTGCTCAAAAGCACAGTCTCCGCTCCCAGACGAGCCGCTGCCGCGATCTGGTTCGCGCCCTTGCCGCCGCCCATGATGGTCACGCCTTTGCCATAGATCGTTTCTCCCGGCACAGGCAGCCGCCTGTTGTGGATGATATAGTCTACATTGATGCTTCCAATTTCTAAAATCATTTTTTCTTCTCCTGCTCTGCCCGTAGTTTATCCAGTTCGCGGTGTACAGACGCGATAGGCGGGCACCCGTCCACACAAATCGCGCGGTCCCCCAGCGCATAACGCAGGTTTGCCGCCGTACTGATTGCACAGTCCCCGATAAAAAGCGCTTTGCCCTTGATGTTTTCCACGGGTATCTGTTTGGGATTGATTCCCACAAACACGTTGGTTACGCCCGCATTGTCCGAAAAATTCTCCGCCAGCAAATCATCTAACATAATTTTCGTACGACCATAACAATGTACGCACGGTCCACCCTTGATGATCTGGAAATCAGGATATATTCCGTCAATAGAAACATCCGGGCGGTCAAACCTCACTTTAACGTCGTCAATCTTTTCGCCCACAACGTCAATGTTGTCCATAAAACCGTTTCCGATCCCTTGCATGCGCGCAATACGAATAGACTCCACTTCGTCAGCCCTGATTTCCATGATCTCGCTCGCTACTGCGTCAAGAGATACCATATCCGCCGAAGCTAAAATCAGATCCATCTGTACATTCGTCCCACACCGCGGACCTAAGCCTTGCATTCCCACAAGCCCGTCAAGAATCGTCAGATGTGTCTTGACCACCTTGTGCAGATCAATGATTTTTTGCATGATCTCATCTTTATGCCACTGCACTTTATAATGGTCTGGCAATATCCCGTGATAGTTCTTGAGTCCCAATGTTACAAGCGTTTCGAAATGTGTTTTTAATGCCGGAATATTAATGACAACATCCGTATCCAACATCTTTTTTGCGATAGGCGCTTCCTGCAGGATAACGCCATCCGGGATTTGCGTCATCACAAATTCATCTTCATCAAAATCTACGATCTCCGCACCCGTTTCTGCCGCGACCTTTGCCATTCCCGTTCTTTCGATTACATCCTGATTTGTCCAGCGTCCCACCCCCAGTATGCTCTTGCACGAGTATGCCGCACTGTCTCCTATATACACCTTGGATGCCCCCGCCTCGAAGCACAGGCTTACCACCGCCTTCACGACCCGCGGATCTGTTGTCGCCGGCGGCGGATAAGGATACGCCAAATTTGGCTTTAACGTAACCCTGTCCCCACGCTTTACATAGCTTTGCATCCCCCCGACCAGGTCGACCGCCGACTTCACAGCCTCGTATATCTGCTCGTCCCTGACCTTTGCGATCGACACAGTCGTCCTCTCATACCCGTGTTCCATCAATATCTTCCTCGCTTTCTTGCCCGCCTGGGCATTCCGGTAATTTGTACCAAAGCGCCCATTGCTGCTATATCATATATTTTTTATACTTCATCATATACCGTGCGCTCAATCAGATCATCCTGCACTTCTTTGCTCAGTTCAGTGAAATAAGCGCTGTACCCCGCTACACGGATCAGTAGATTTTTATATTTTTCCGGTGTTCGCTGCGCTTTTTTCAAAAGATCGCTGCTTACCACATTAAACTGGATATGATAACCTCCCGCCAGACAATATGCCTTCAGGAAATTCGCAAATTTTGCAATATCCCTATCCTCCTTCAAAACAGATGGCGAGAATCGCATGTTAAGAAGCGTACCGTTGCACGCACTCACGCTGTCTACCTTTGCCGCCGATTTGATCAGCGATGTAGGTCCGTTGACATCCGAACCGTTGGTTGCGGATATACCGCCATTCGCGAGCGGCTCTCCTGATTTTCTCCCTGACGGCAACGCGCCTGTCGCAAGACCATGCGGTACATTGGAAGATACCGTAAATTCACCCGGCCAATATTTTTCGCCGTGCGGTCCTTCGTGCTTTTCCACTTCCTTACACCATATCCGACCGGCTTTTTTCACGTAATTATCTACAAAATCAATATCGTTCCCATATTTTGGAACACTGTACAAAAGCTGATGACGCAAATCATCGTACCCCTCAAAATCCTTGCGCAGCGCGTCAATCAACTGGGGCATTGTACAATACTTGTTCACAAACACCGCCTGATCGATCGCCGCAAGCGAGTCCCCCGTATCCGGCACCGCCACACCGTTTACACCGATCGCCTTGTATTTGCAACCACCGCGCGTCATATCCAGCCCGCTTTCCATACATCCGTCAAGCAGCGATGAAGTAAAGGTATTGGGTGCAAGCTTTCCATGATACTTGATATACGTACTGATCGCCGTCGTCGCCTGCTCCACAAAATATGAAAGCTGCTGCCGAAACGCTTCCATCACCTGTTCCATGCTCTCAAAGGTTTCCGGCTCTTGTGTTTTTGGACCGATCTGCTCGCCCGTTACCAGGCACACGCCGCTGTTTAGGGCAAGCTCCAGGCACTTTGCGACGTTGAACTGTACCGCGTTCGTCCATCCGCAGCAATTTCCGGAGGTGGAAGGCTCCACGCATCCGACAATGCAGAAATCCCTTGCTTCCTCTAACGTAGCGCCTCGTTTAAGCATTGCGGGAATCGCAACCTCGTCCATAAACATTTTTGGTTTTCCATGTCCTAATTTGCTGACTTCTGCGAGCTTCCTCAAATACTCAAAAGGCGAGTTTTTATGTACACGCGCCGCAAATTCCGGTTGATATAGCGGCACTTGTGCCTCCGCCTCTAAAAACATATAGGTAAGCTCGTTCGTCGCGTCTACACCGTCTTCATCCACACCGCCAACCATGATCGTCTGCGTCAGCGAGAATCCTGCGTAATACCGCGCCGTCGTATAGTCCCAAAGCACGCTCATGTGCGAAAATTTGATGAACAGCAGCTCAATCAGCTCCTGCGCGTCTGCGTCCGTCACACGACCCGCTTCCCTATCCGCTTTATAATAAGGATAGAAATATTGATCCACGCGCCCCGGCGATATCGCCGTGTCATCCTGCTCAATACCGCATAATATAATTTGTGCAAACCAGAACGATTGCATCGCCTCACGCAGCGTCTGTGCCGGATATTTCGGTATCCTTGCGCATATGTCCGCTATCGTGAGCAATTCTTCTTTTCGTACGGGTTCATCCGTCTTTTCCGCCTGTTCCTGCGCAAGTTTCTGATACCTGTGCGCAAAATCTATCACCGCTTCATAAATGATTACGACCGCTTCATAAAAGCTTTTCTTTTCCTGTTCGTCCGCGCCAAGCGCTGCCATGCGCTCTTTTGCTTCATCAATCATCGAGCGCGCGCCGCGTTCGATAAACTTTTTATAATTAACATTCAGATGTCCCGCTCCGTGGCGGAGATGTATCTCCGTTCCCGGCGGGATGGTATGCACTTTTGCTTCCGATGGAATAGAAGCATTGATGCATTCCTCCGAAAGCTCTCTCATCACATGATATTCAATGGTCTTGTCCGCCCAATACGGGAAGATATCCTCCATCAGCTCTCTTCTGACTGCGTCAGGCATCTCATGCCTGTCATAGGGTCTGTCGATCGGATTTTTCTGTGGATCGTTGAATTCTTTATTTAAAATAGTGGTCGAATATTCCGGGTCCACAACCGATGCTCTCGGTTTTGTGGCGACATTGCCCACTATCAGCTCTCCGTCTAAAATATAAATGGACATCTTGGAAAGAACATTTGCGATCGCCTTCGCTCGGCGGATCTCAACCGGCTGTCCCTCTGTCTGCTTCCAGCTCTGTGTAAAATAACGCGCACGCTCCGCACAAACGGAAGCTGTTGCATCAATCGCATTTTGGTATAGCTTCTCCACTCTTGGTGTAATGCTTTTCTTAAAGTTCAACTGATAACTTCCTACGTCCGTCATGATAAAGTCTCCTTACCTGTAGAAATCCCATCCTACGCAGCGTTTTGAGGGATACCGCGGCTGCAGTATAAGGTCTGCAGCCGCCTTTCCCTAACATCGGTTGGTTCTTTTCGTGCTTAATACATCGCCGTGCGCGTGTCAACATTCTCCTGCGTCGCCTGTTCCGTTCCCAGGTTGATCTTCTGCGGGATATCTTTGCCCATCAAGCTTGCAATCGCCGCCTGGCATGCATAATCTCCGTTGTTCATGTAAATTTGCGTCAGCTGCATCTTCCCTGCCTTGATCGCGTCAAATGCCGTCTGCTGATAGTCGCCTGCGGAATATACCAGGATATCCTTGCCCGGCTCTTTGCCCGCTTTTTCGATCGCTTCGATCGCGCCCAACGCCATCTCATCGTTATGCGCATAAACCGCCTTCACATCAGGATTTGCCTGCAACGCGTTTGTCACTGTGTCGATCGCGTTGTTTCTCAGCCAATTACAATCCTGGTCTGCGACCACCTCAATGCCCGGGTTTGCTTTCATGATCTCTTCAAAGCCACCTTTTCTGCCTGTCGTGCAGGAAGAACCGGACGTACCTTCAAGCTGGATGATCTTTCCTTCGCCGCCCAAATCTTTGGCGATCATTTCACCGGCCATCGTTCCGAGCTGCCAGTCGTCTGTAGACATCCATGTAAGATATGTCCAATCGTCGAACGGCTTGCCGCCATCGATCAATACGACGGGGATATTTGCTTCAGCAGCCTGCTGCAGAGCGGGCGAGATCGCAATACCGCCGTGCGAGCTGATAACGATTGCGTCAACCTTCTGCGCAATCAAACTTTCGATGTTAGACACTTCCTTAGAAGGTTCGCCTTCGCCGTCCATCATAACCATCTTAACGCCATTCTCATCGCACCATTTCTGTGCCCTGTCGACCATGTCCAGTCTGTACGGGTGATCCATTACGCACTGCGCAAACCCGATCGTGTAGTTGCCAGCCTTGACTTCATCTGCATTCAGACCGAAATCGATGGGGGTCGTATCTGCCGGAAGTCCCGACCATTCGCTCGAAACATCTCCGGAAGCAGCAGCCGATTCAGCCGGCGCTTTGGATGCCTCTTTTGTTTCCGCGGGAGCCTGTGAAGCTTCCTGCGTTGCAGCAGCTGATGGTTCTTGCGAAGCAGCCGGCTCTGCCGGCGCACCGCAGCCTACCGCCATAACAGCGACGAGTAATACAGCTACTAAGATCATAATCCCTTTTTTCATTGTTTTCCCTCCTGTTTTTTCTTCTTTATTCAGGCTTTCACCTGTAGAAAACTAAATTTTTTAAAGTCGTTCCATGGCGTGCTTTCTTGCCGCCCTTTCATTGAAATATTGTGTGATCACCGGGACGAGCACCGATACAAATACAATCAGCCCCTCTACAACCTTTTGCAGATACATATTGACGTTCGCGACATTCAAAAGGTTGCTGATGACCCCCAGCGCCAACACACCAAACATCGTACCGAGGGCGCTTCCGCGTCCGCCATCCATAGACGTACCGCCCATCACGACAGCCGCAATCGCCATCATCTCATATCCTTCGCCCGATCTCGGTTCGCCGATTTTCAGCTTACTACACAGCAACGCGCCGCATATGCCCGCAAGAGCGCCTGTAATGGTATATGCTAAAAAGCGTACTCTTTTGACGTTGATTCCTGTATATTTTGCCGCTTCTTCATTGCCGCCCGATGCGATCAGATCCCGTCCGTACTTTGTACGCGTCAATAAGATGTGGATCAATATGATCGCGACGATCCATATGAACATGGGCAGAAAGAACGGTCCAATCTTTGTATTACTGATCACGCTGAACGATTCCGGGATGCCCGAGCTGACCGGACGTCCGCTGTTGATAAGCAATGCCGCGGCACGACCACCCATCATGGTGACAAGCGTTGCAACAAACGGCTGTAAATGTCCCTTTGTAACAAGCAATCCGTTGCCTGCGCCAAGCGCTGCGCACACCGCCACCGCAAGCAGTACGGATGCCATCGTCGGAAATCCCGCATATGCCTGCGTCATTGCCGCCACCATACATCCGAGCGCGACGTTGGATCCAACGGATAAGTCCACGCCCCCGCCGCCACCGATGATGACAAGCGTCATACCTGCGGCAAGCAATCCGTTTTGCGCTGTTTGCTGCAAAATATCCGCAACGTTGTTCAGTGTAAAGAATGATGGGGAAACAAATATTCCAAGCACAAACACAAATATGAACACAATCATGCCGGGATAGTTTTTCACTAAGCTTTTCATGTTAAACCTCCACTCCTGCAGCGTTTGCAAGGATATGTTCTTCGTTAAATTCGCTGCGGTTGATCTCTGCCAAAAAGCGTCCCTTGCGCATAATGTACAGCCTATCGCTCATACCCAGCACCTCTGTCAGCTCGGAAGATACGATAATAATGGAATCCCCGCCCCTGCGCAGTTCCTCCAATGCCTCGTACACCTGCATTTTTGCTTCTACATCGATCCCTCGCGTCGGTTCAAAACAGATGAATATGTTTGATTCACGCCCCAGCCATTTCGCAATGACGACCTTCTGCTGGTTGCCGCCGGACAAATTATTGACAAGTACGTTCTGCGACGGCGTCTTGATGCTCAGTTTATCAATCAGCCCTTTGACCGTATTTTTTTCCTTTTTCCTGTCAACCAACTTCAGTGGGTTACACAACCTATCAATAAAAGGAATGGATGTGTTTTCTTTTACGTTTAAACGAAGCATCAGCCCATCGTGTTTTCTTTCCTCAGGAATATATGCCAAACCAAGCTTTACCGCGTCTACCGGATTGTTTATTTTCACCGGTTTTCCGTTGATCTCATAGCCCTCGATCTGCATATCCTTGGTATCCACACCAAAAAGCGCTTCCGCAAATTCCCGCTGTCCGCTGCCCACTACACCATAGATACCAAGCATCTCTCCCTTGCGGAGCTTAAAAGAGATATCTTTTAACCTGTAGTTATTCAGCTTATCGACCTTCATCACGATCTCGTCCGTTTGTTTGTATTGCAGCTCGGGAAACATATTATCCATGCTGCGACCGATCATCATGCGGATAAGCTCCGCCGAATCCAGCCCTTCCATCGGTCTTGTCGCGATATGTACGCCATCTTTTAAAACCGTGACCGTATCCGCAATCTCAAAGACCTCCTCCAGCCTGTGCGAAATATAGACGACAGTGATTCCGCTCTTTTTGATGGAGTCGATAATCTCAAACAGACTTTTGATCTCCGTCTGTGTCAAAACCGCGGAAGGCTCGTCCAGAAGCAGCACCTTTGTGTCGATGGACAGTGCTTTTGCGATCTCAACCATCTGTTTTTCTGCCACTGTCAGGTTCTCCACCGTTTCGCACGGGTCGATATGCAAATTCAGCCGATCCAGCAATTCTTTTGCAAGCCTGTTCGTTTCTTTATAACTGATCAGCTTATTTTTTTGCGGCATATGCCCCATAAAAATGTTTTCCGCCACCGTCAGCCCGGGCACGAGCGACAGCTCCTGAAACACCATGCTGATTCCGGCATGCCGGCTCTCAATTACCTTGTCAAAATGCATTTCCCGGCCATCGACAAATACCGTGCCTTCGTCCGCCTGATATACGCCCGTAATAATTTTTAAAAGCGTACTCTTTCCCGACCCGTTCATGCCGAGCAGCGCGTGCACCTCGCCTTTTTTCAGAGCCATACTCACATTGTCAAGGGCTTTTACGCCGGGAAATTCTTTTGTAATGTTTTTGACTTCCAATACAATGTTATTTTCCATGCTCATACCCTCTTTTCCATATTTGCCAGCTGACGCTGCTGGATCAATACGACCACCATGATCAGCAAGGCGGTAATGACCTGCTGGATGTAGGAGTTGATATTGAGCTGTGTCAGCAGGTTCTTGATCAGTGTAATAAACAACAGCCCCATAACAGTACCAATGACCGTCCCCTGGCCGCCTGCCATCGGCGTTCCGCCAATGAGTACCGCGCTGATCGCGTCAAGCTCATATCCGTTACCCGCGTACGGATCCGCCGACATCGTAAACGAAGTAAACAACATCCCTGCCACCGCCGCACACACGCCGGAAATAATATAGGTAGAAATTTGAATTTTCTTTGTTTTTACGCCGGATATCGACGCCGCGTTGATGTTTGCGCCCACCGCGAACAGCTTACGTCCGTAAGCGCTCTTGTGTAATACAAAATAAGATACCAGTACGACAGCCGCGAATATAATGATCGTGTAAGGCAACACATCTCCGACAAACCCGCTTGCCACGCTTTTAAAATCTTCGCGAACGCCCACAAACTGGAATCCGTTGCTGTAAACCAGCACGATCCCGCGTCCAATATTGAGCATCGCCAGCGTCATGATAAACGGTGACAATTTTAACTGCGCTACGCCAAGACCATTGATCAGCCCCATGATGACGCCCGCCGCCGCACACGCCAGCAAAATTAATATCACCGGCGATTCCACGCCCGGATACGGTGCGCCGCCTGTGTTTTGTACTTCTGTATACTGCATCGTGATCGATATCATGGCCGCAATCCCGAAGGTAGAGCCGACCGACAAATCGATCCCCCCGTTTCCTCCGATGATGACATATGTCATGCCGACCGCCATCAATCCCATGATACCCATCTGCCGCATCAGTCTGGATAAATTGAATGCGTCCACAAAACTGTCCGTCATAATTCCGCCGATAATCAGGATAGCGACGACGGCAATGATCAGGAAAAATGTATTTCCCTTGAGCATCCCGACCTTGGATACCTTAGCCGACAGCGGCACTTTCTCCACTTTACTTGTATTCATAATTAAACCTTCCTGTCAAACAATTATTTGTCTTTGGGGCAGCAACCGATTGCTTCCCCTTCAGGTCTTTTCAAACAGGTCTTCCCTTCTTATACGCTCAAACCATTACCCGCCGATCTGTACACTTCCCACATATTGCGCGGCAGTTTTTCTGAGCGCCTGCATCTCTTTTTCTTCCGGCTTTGCCGTATCATGCATACCATATTCCATCCCAAGCGCGATATACTTGCTTTCCCCTAGGTTATGGTATGGCAGCAGATGTACCTCTTCTATCCCAATGCCGGAAATAAATTTAGCAATATCCGCTATTTCTTCTTGCGTGTCGTTAAAACCGGGGATCACAGGTATTCTGCAAATGATGTGCTTTTTGTTTTTTGCAGCCCATTCCCAGTTTTTTAAAATCGCTTCGTTGGATCCCCCCGTCCATTCTTTGTGTTTTTTATTGTCCGTATGTTTCAGATCCATCAAAAGCAAGTCTACATACTTCAACACCTTTTGAAACACTGTGTTTTCGCAAACGCCACATGTTTCGATCGCTGTATGAATCCCCCTTTCCTGTGCTGTTTTTAAGAGTTCCGTTAAAAATTCATGTTGACCTAGCGGTTCACCTCCGCTTACTGTAAGCCCTCCCCCTGAAGTAATATAGAAAATTTCGTCTTTTATGATTTCCTCCATGACCTCTTCAACGCTCCTATCGCTTCCCGCGATCTTTAATCCCTGCGCCCTGCAATTTGTAATACATACGCCGCAATAATCACATTTTTCACTGCAATAGTGAACGCCGTCTTCTTCAATATTGATTGCACCCTTATCACATACCGCCTCACAGGTTTTGCAAGCAATACATTTTTTTCGTGATATCATCATTTCCTGTTCTTTTTTTTGCGACTCCGGATTGGCACACCACCTGCACCGAAGCGGGCATCCCTTCAGAAAAACAATCGTCCGTATGCCGTTTCCATCATGGATCGAATAGCGTTGCAAATCGAATATTGTCCCTGTTGTCGATTCATTCTGATGCAATTTCCTGTCCTCCTAAGCGTTTTACCGGTCGGTAAAGTGCCGCCTGTATCAATACAATGACCCCAAACAACATTGCAGGCAGCAGCAGCGAAAGTCTTGTGCCCGCCGCCTCACCAATCACGCCCATCAAGTATGGTATCAAAGACATCCCCACCCCTCCTGACGCAAATGCAATCGCAAACACCGTACCAGTGGATTCCTTTAGTTCCTGTGTCCCATGCGCCAAAATCATTGGGTACTGCGCCGAATAGAATATCCCGATCAAAAGAATCGATGTCCATATCATCGGCTCATTGCTCGCCATCGCAACCATCACCGTAGCCGGAATAGAGAGCGCTGCGAGAACGATCGCTATTTTGCGCGCGCTCCATTTGGATGCTGCAAACGAAAGCAGCGTACGGGATAAAATCATCATCCCCCAGAAAAGTCCCACCGTCAGGTTAGACTGAAAGATGTCAAAATGCATCGTCTCTTTTGTGAAGGTAGCCATCCATCCCCACACGCCAACCTCCGCACCCGTATAACAAAACAAGCATACGCATGTCATCAGAAAATATTTATTCTTAAGCAAGTTCCTGATGCCCGCCAAAGATATCACTTCCTGTTTTTCCGGTTTTGACACTCTCACCGACAAAAACAGTGCGGCGACCGCAGCATATAAAATGCCCACACCGATATAAATACTCCGCCAAGACATACCGGCTGTAAGTGCCGCTCCTGTAACCAGCGGCATTGTCAGTGCTCCCATCCCGAAAACCGCTTGAATTAAATTGATATGGAATGTTCTATTAGACGGATTTATGTCTGCTGCCATGGAAGTAGACATGCTTTCCATAATGCCCGTTCCCCCGCCAATAAAGAACAAAAGAATGAGTACCCCTTGAAAGCTCTGTACCGTCGCAAACAGGAAAAGGAAAATACAATTTGCGATCACAGCAACGCTCAACACCATTTTTTTGCTTACCTTATCGGCAACAATCCCACCCAAAATCGTAAAAATCGTAAAACCGATAAATTGAAATGCCATCAGCATTCCCATTTCTATCGTAGTTAGCGAAAATTCCTTTCCGATTTCATCAAGCATAGGGCTGATAATAACAAGTACGGCTGCACAGGCAAACATCAAAGAGTATACAGATGCGGTTGCCGCCTTTTTGTTCTCAAACACTTCCCACCTCGATGCAAGTTAAGACCGTTTAAAAATCTTTGGTCATTCTTCGCCAGACATACTTTTTACTGATCCTGAATCTCGAAAACGGTGCGCTTGTTTCGCACGTTGTAGTTGTATTACACTCGACTTGTTACATATGTGCTTATTAGTTACTTAATTGCTTACTCCTAGTATATATTTTTTCCAAAGGATTACAATACTTAAATTTGAATTTAATATATTAAAATTTGAATTTATATCCGATTAATGTATATTTATCTTTGTTTTTCTTAATATTTATCTGTATTACTATCAGCAATTAGAAATAATGCTTTTCTTTTTTGATTACATATATTATTATATAGCACATAAGTTACTATAAATTTGCGTGTCCCTTATGTTCTTTTTGTGTTTTTCGAAAAGACATATCAATTGTGGCATTTGTGAATATATGTTATAATGGAAAAAATTTTACAGATGAAAACATTAAAAATCGAGGTAAACTATGAACGACAGCACGTCTTCCAATAAAATTGAGTTTACAGGCGCGGATATCACGGAAAAGGTGACGCTGGCCGCTGAATTATATTATGTATACCACTTGCATCAAAAAGACGTTGCTGAGCGTCTGGGGGTTTCGCGCCCGTGGGTCTCCAAACTATTAAAGCGTGCGGAAGATTCCGGGATCGTCAAAATCGATGTAGCGACAACCTCCGCCGGCATCGCCGAGGTAGAACAAAAGCTGATTGAGAAATTTCATTTGAAGAACGCAAAGGTAATCCGCAGCGCGGACCGCTCTCAAACGCTTACACAGTGCGCTCGCGCCGCTGCCCATTATCTGATTTCCGTGTTAAAGCCGAACGACTATATCGGTACCGCATGGGGCTCTACGCTCGCCGCGATGTTCGACCAGAATTATCCGGTCAATTTTCCTGACGTCACAGTCATCCCACTTGTCGGCGGCATCGGCACAGACGCCGATATTCTGAGCAACCGTCTGGCGGCAAATCTTGCCAACGCCCTAAACGGAAAATACCGCTTGTTGCACGCGCCCGCCCTTGTCGTTGGCAAGCAAGAGCGCGAGCTGATCATGAACGACCCCGCCACGCGCGATATCATCACAAAAACGGAAAATGTAGATATCGCGATCGTTGCAATGGGTTCTTTAAAACATTCCAAAGTACTGCGCGATGGTGAATACATCACCAAGAGCGAGCTGCGCGAATTAGAGGAGATGGGGGTCGTCGGTGATTTGGCTTTACACTTTCTCAATAAAGACGGCGAGCTGATACAGCATATCACACACGAAAAACTGATTGCCGGAGATATCCGTAAAACGCGCAAAAACGCGCGTGAGATGATTGGCTTTGCGATGGGCGAGCAAAAACTTCCCATCATACATGCCGCTTTGATTGGGCAATGGATCAACGTATTGGTCACGGATCTTGATACCGCCAACGCACTTTTAGCCTACTAGATTTTATGATTTTTGTCCATAAAAAAACCATTGCTTTTGCAATGGTTTTTTTTGAGGATCCGATTTACCACGAACCGCCGCCCCCACCGCCGATCCCGCCGCCGGAAAAGCCGCCTCCGCCAAAGCCGCCCCCGCCGCCGATCCCGCCGCCGCCGGAGTTAGGCTGTGATGTCATATTTACCTGTGTCTGATAAAGAGAATGGTTAAGCATACTTGCAAACCATATCGTAGTGAAAACCGAACCATTATAGCCATAATACCAACCGGGCGGCTCTACCGCAATGCTCTCAAATTGCTTTGCCCATTTATCCGTTACGCCCAAAACATACGCATACGGAAGGATATGATAAAAATACTGTGGATCGTCTTCCACAAGCATTTTTAATTTCTCCGCCTCCACCGTTTCTATGAAGTGCTTGAGCCCTAAAATCCGACCCGACCATTGCGCGCCCTTTTCGGTTCTGCGGCGCATGGCGGGCGCCAAAAGAATCATGCCCAGCGTAAAAAGCGCAGGCAGCAGCAACCATCCGCCAAATAATTCAAAGTTAAACAATCCTGTAAAAGCCAAGTAAAGGATCGTCACGATCGACCATCCGATGATCGAGCCTGTCTTTGATAACAGCTTTTCCGAACGCATTTTATGGACATTCATGCAAATAGCAGAGCTGATGACCCACCCGATGACCCACGCAATCACACCGCCGATCACAGCCGCTATCCCTTCCAAAGACAACGAATAGACGCTAAACGCAAGCGCGATTATAACAGGTAACGGCGCAAGGGCGCACACCAACTTTTCAAGCCCCACTGATTTTTTGGTAAACACGCGGTTCTCGGGCATTTCGTACTTATCCTTGATGCGCTCTTTTGCCGCGGCAATGGTTGATGAAAATTCATATTGCATATCCGCAATGCTGATCCTATTGCCTTTTGCAAACATTTTATCAAACAAAATCCGCTCATAGTCGTTTGCCGTATCCGGCAGATCCTTAAGCTTTTCAAAAGATAATTTCTTCTTGTCTTCCTGAATGATCGAAATATTCCCCTGATCTGCCCAGTAAATAAGCAGCGACACTGCGTCCTTGTCCTCTACCACGCCATCGACAATATATCCTACGTCCGCAGAGTTCATTCCTTCCGGCGGGTTGAATTCCACTGTCTGCAATTCTCTTTTTCGTTTTCCGGATGTAAAAAACAGAACAAGCGCCAAAGCCATGATCGCCGCACCCGCAAACAAGCAAGGCATCACGCCGTCCGCAGCGTTTCGTACGCCCACATAATATCCCTGGGGTAGTTCAAGACGTATGGTGAAGCTTTCATACGGCGCTACTCTTTGCGTGATTTCACCTGAAATCGTCGTTTTATCAACCTGATATTTCACCGCGTCCTGATTATAACCCGTATTTCCTTTTTGTCCTGTTGTAAAGCCTACCTTGGCAGCATCAAAATCCTTTGGCATATGGATTGTAAATGAAAAATGGTCGATAGGCGCCGCCCACTTTGAATCGATCAGATTGAAATAAAATTCATCGAACGCACTCGTTCCATCATCGCCCGCATCCATTGTATAACCATATTCATAGGTATGTACGCCGGACACCTCCTCATTCGGATCACCGATATAAAGGGAAATCATATCGCCTTCCTTTTTCGTATCGAACTGCCCGTTCGCATAAACATCCGTGACGACCAAATTATATGTATTGGTATATTTCCGGCCATTTGAAACACGTACCGCTTCGCTGCGTGTTGGAATATCCACCCGAAGACCGTGCTGTCCCGGCGCAACAAAATCCACCGTCATCGTGTCCCGTATTTCGTACACATTATTTTCCCTGACAGTGATCTCTCTGCTGTATTCAAGGATTTCCAAGTTCGTATCCGCAGCGGACGCAAACGACGGGATGAGCATCGCAAGCACGACCGCAAACAGGATCATCCATTTTTTCATCATATACCTCTCCATTTTTTCGCAACGGAAAAACGGGGACGGTCTGCTTTGTCCCCGTTTTGCTTTTTTAGAACTGTACTTTTACGTTTTCACGCTCTGTCTGGTTTTCTACCTCAAACATAGGCTGCTTTGTGAATTTGAACTTGCGCGCAATCATATTCGTAGGGAATGTTTCCAGTTTGGTATTGAACATCCTCACGTTCGCGTTATAGTACTTACGCGCGTTTGCAATATCCGTTTCTACCATATTCAACTGATTTTGCAAATCCAGGAAGTTTGTATTTGCCTTAAGATCAGGATATGCTTCCGCAACCGCAAACAGGCTTCTTAACGTACCCGTCAGTATGTTCTCGTTTTGCAATCTCTCTTCCGTCGTGGTAGAACTTGCAACATTGGAACGCGCGGCCGTCACCTGCTCGAGCGTACCCTTTTCATGTTCCGCGTACCCCTTGACCGTTTCCACCAAATTGGGGATCAGGTCAAACCTCTTTTTCAGATATACATCAATGGTGGCAAACGCCTCTTCGATGCTGTTCTTCATTTTGATGAAGTTGTTGTACGAGGCAATATACCAGATCACAATGATCACAATAATCGCCGCAACGACCCCGATCAATATCCATAACCATGTCATAGTCAGATACTCCATTCCTATTTATTGGGTAATAATCACTTCATGGACCACAAGCGGTTCTTTACCGATGTTCCTCAAGCTGTGCTTCTGTTTGTGCGCACACACCATCACATCTCCCGGACCTACGCTGACAACTTTCCCGTCATCGGCATATTCTCCGCAGCCTTGCCACACGAGGTATATCTCCGCTTCATTTTCATGCATATGCTCGCCCATCGACACGCCCTGCGGAAGGATCAGTGTCGCCGCCTTGCGTAAATGCGGGCATCGCTGCTCGTCACTAAGCCAGTGCTCAAGCACCGCCGTTCCCTGTCCGCCGCAAAATTTTTCGCGCAGCTCTGTGCGTCTTGCCATTTTACCCATCTTTTTATTTCGCCCTTAACCGGCGACGATCACCGCATGAAACACAAGGTCTTCGCTTCCCGTGCTGATGATCCCGTGCGAATCACCATCATAACACATCACCACATCGCCCGGCACAACCGTATAGGTCTTGCCATTGTCGTGATATTCTCCCTCACCCTTTTGAATAAAATAAAGTTCTGCTTCACCGGTATGGGAATGATCTCCCACGGAATCCCCCGGCGCGATCGTCAACGTCGCCACCATGTTGAGATTCGGACTGTTTTCTTCATCCGCAAGCCAGTAAGCGACATTTGCAACTCCATTGCCATCGCAGCAATTTTCCAAAGTTTTCTTAATCAGTTCTTTTCTTACCATTTTTGATTCCCTCCGCTTGTTATACGTTATTTTTCAACACGGATACAGCTCGGCACATCCACTACCGCATCCAGTTGCTTGATCTCTTCAATCGCTTTGTTCAAATCCTTTTCATGCGCCTTGTGCGTCACCAGGATAAGCGGCGCCGCCTTTTGTCCCTCTTTTGCGCCCTTCTGGATCACGCTTTCAATGCTCACATCGTGTTTTCCAAGGATGCCCGCGATCTTCGCAAGTACGCCCGGCTTGTCTTCTACATTGGTACGGATAAAGTATTCCGTAATCCAGTCGTCGTTAAACCCTGCCCGGTCTGCTTCATATGTGTTCTCGAACGTAGCATATTTAGGTTCATGATGCACGGAATATACCATGTCCGACACAAGCGCGCTTGCTGTCGGAAAATCCCCCGCGCCTTTTCCATACCACATCATCTCTCCCACTGCGCTTCCGTTGATAAAGATCGCGTTGAAAGATCCCTTGATGCTTGCGAGCGCATGATCTTTTAAGATCATCGTGGGATGTACATGCACCTCGATCGTGCCGTCCGGCGCTTTTTTACCGATTGCCAACAGCTTAACCACATATCCCAATTCCCGCCCGATCTCGATGTCAAGCTTGGTGATCTTCGTGATCCCCTCGCAATAAATCTTATCCACAGGCACACGGGCATGAAACGCCATCGACGCCAGAATAGAAAGCTTATAGCGCGCGTCATATCCTTCCACATCGCTCGTGGGGTTTGCTTCCGCGTATCCAAGCTCCTGCGCCTCTTTTAAAACATCGTCAAAGTCGCGTCCTTCATCGTCCATTTTCGTCAGGATGTAATTGGTCGTCCCGTTGACGATACCGTATATCCTGTCAATGCTGTTTGCCTGCATTGAGTCCTGCAACGCGCGCAGAATCGGAATCCCGCCGCCCACAGCCGCCTCAAAATAAAAACCCGCATTTCCCTTCTTTGCCGCTGCCTCAAGCTCCGGCCAGTTTTGCGAGATCATATCTTTGTTTGCAGAAACAACCGTTTTTCCACTCTCAAGCGCCGCAATGATGAATTCCTTTGACGGATGCTGCCCACCCATGACCTCCGCGACGATCGTGATCTCCGGATCGCTTATAATCTCGTCGATGTCTTTTGCCTTTTTTTCCTCCGGCACATCGACCGCATAATTTAAGGCAAGCGTCTTTTTGACTTCCAGCCGCACACCTTCTTTATGTTCAATATTTTTCTGCTCCTTTTCGATCAGCTGATAGATCCCGCCGCCGACCGTCCCCATGCCGAGGATGGCTACCTTTACCTCTTTCATCGCTTTTACTCCTTGTCAGCAATTCTTCATATAAATCTTATTCAAACCAATCAGCGTAAGCGTTGGTATGATTTCGTCAATGCAATCCGTTTCCTGCGCGATCAGTTCCGAAAATCCCCCTGTCGCCACGACCTTCGCACCGCCCATCTCGGATTTCATCTTATCCACGATATACTGCACTTGTCCCACATATCCATAAATAATGCCTGCCTGCATCGACGTTACCGTCGATTTATTGATGACCTTGTCCGGTCTCATCAGCTCAATGCGCGGCAATTTTGCCGTATTGACGGTAAGTGCTTCTGATGTGATCTTGATACCCGGACAAATCACTCCTCCCAGAAAATCTCCGTCTTTCGAAATAGCGCCAAAGCTTGTCGCCGTACCGAAATCTACGGTGATCACCGGTCCGCCGAACAGCTCATATGCGCCAACAGCGTTAACGATCCTGTCTGTGCCCAGTTCTTTTGGGTTGTCATACTTGATATTGATCCCCGTTTTGATGCCCGGTCCGACAAACATCGGCTTTTTCTTAAAATATTCGCGCACCATGTGGTCAAGCGTATAATTGATAGACGGAATGACCGAAGAAATAATCACACCGTCGATATCGCGCGGCACATGCCCCAGATAACGAAAAAACTCAATCATGCGAATCCCGAACTGGTCGGATGTTGCATCGATATCCGTTGCCATACGGAACGAATGGATGAGCACGCCTTCTTCAAACATCCCACACTTAATATTTGTGTTGCCTACATCCAAAACAAAAATCATCTATTGCGTAATCTCCTTGCGTTTTACTGTCTTAAGCTGTGGCACGACCTTTTGAAGCGCGCTTATGATCGGCGGACAAATGAGCATTGCCGCAATCGCCTCCGGTACGCCGTTTGTTAAAACGATCGTCCACACAACGACCATCGCACCCGCAGGATCAACACCATAAAGCGAGCATAAAAGCGGCGTAAGCGTTAAGCTTACCAAAGCCAGATATCCCGCCGTATTGGTAAGCGAACCCGCCAGCGAAGCGACCCCCAAATTGACAAACGTTTTTTTTGCCCTCATTGCTTTGCCGATATACCATGTCACCACCGGAATCAGCAGCCTCGGCAGCGTCAGGCAAACGCAGTACAACAGACCATATGTTCCGAAATCTCCCACCACCAGCGCGGAAAATGCGTCAGGCATGGTAAACATCTTCGCAATACTGATCACCGCAAACAGCGCCCCCAGACCGACCCCCGTCCGCAGCCCCAAAACCATCGTTCCTACGATCACCGGAATACACATCAGCGTAATCGTGACAGGTCCCAGAATAATAAAGCCCAGATATGGTACAAAGCCCATGATCAGCATAATGGCAATCAATATTGCCGTCAGTGTAAGCGTCCGTGTTTTTGTTTTCATCATTACCTCCGCTCAGGTTTCCGATAGGAATACCCTACTCAGTATAAATTTAATGAAACACAGCGTTTGTCCGTACGGCTTTTGGGGTATCAAAATGCCGTCAGAAACTGTTTTTCATCATTAAGATATTATATCAGCATTTTATGCCGATTTGCAAGGAAAACGGCGAAAAACAAAGGAGTGTCTACAATCATGATTCATAACCCATTTACCGGCGAAGCAATGGATAAGAAAAAAATATGGCAGCTTATCGTCGCGATTTTTGCCACCGGCGAAGGCTCCGGTCTTGCGCTGATGTCCCTAAAGACAGATTCCCCATGGTTTTTAGGTCTCACGCTTTCCCCCGTACATCCGCCTTATGTTGTTTTTGGCATCGTGTGGACGACGCTTTATATCCTGATGGGCTGCTCGTTTGTCATCTCGATCCTCAATCCCAAAATGACCAAAGGCATCCACATCGGTTATATTTTAAATATCTTTTTAGGCGCAATGTGGTCTCCCGCGTTTTTCCTGTTAAAAAGCCCGCTTGCAGGTCTGCTCGTCGCCATCGCGACCCTCATAAACGCTGCGATCCTGCTCCGGAATGTACGAAAAATAAGCCGCGAAGCATCCTATATGATCATACCCTATTTGATATGGATCGCTTTTGCGACTTATCTGAACGCCGCAATCATCGCGCTCAATTGATTTTTTGGAAAGGATGGATCCCCTAATGTTTATCATGACTTATCAAATGGAAGAACGGCGGCGCGAAAAAAATGCCAACCGCCTAAAGGCATTATTTGCCGTATTATTGACTGTCGCCGGTGCCGTGCTTGCAAGCCTGTCAACAAAGACAGACACACAGTGGTACCAGTCCCTGACCCTTTCGCCGCTGCAGCCCCCGCCGCCCGTGTTTGGCATCGTATGGACAGTGCTGTATATTTTGCTCGCGGTTTCATTCGCGTTTGTTGTCACACAGCAAAGACCCCGTGGCAGCGCTGTATTTGGCTATGTCCTAAATATCGTCTTAAACGCGCTTTGGTCTCCTATATTCTTCCTGATGCGCCAACCGTTGCCCGCACTTTTCATCATGCTTGCCCTGATCATTAACCTCATTGTCCTCATGCGCAATGTCTGGCCGTCCTGTCGCGCAAGCGTGTATATGCTGATTCCGTATCTTGGCTGGCTGTGCATTGCGACAGTGCTCAATGTTTCTGTCGTAGTGCTGAATTGATACGCCCTCACAAGTCAGCCGATCTCGGCGGCATCCGGCTTGATACGTACCCATCGCAGAAATGTGTCCTGCGCCACACCGATCATGCCGGCAGCATGTCTGGAGGAAATCTCGTGTTCGAGCCATTGCCTGCGCAGTTCATAAAATGCCGGTGGCACAGGTTTTGGCGGACGACCGAATTTTACGCCGCGCAGCTTGGCAGCCGCGATTCCTTCCGCCTGTCGTTGTCTGATATTTTCACGCTCCGTCTGCGCGACATAGGACAAAAGCTGCAGCACGATATCAGCGATCAGCGTACCCGTCAAGTCTCTTCCCTGCCGGGTATCAAGAAGCGGCATATCAAGCACCACCACTTCCACCTTTTTTTCCTTGGTGATAATGCGCCATTGTTCCAATATCTCGTCGTAGTTACGACCCAGCCTGTCAATGCTTTTGATCACAAGCAAGTGCCCTTCCTTCATCCGCTTCACCAGTTTGCGATATGCCGGACGATCAAAATCCTTGCCGCTCATTTTATCCATATAAATATGATCCTTCGGCACATCAAATTCGCTCATCGCAAGCATTTGCCTGTCTTCGTTCTGGTCTCTCGTTGATACACGAACATATCCCCAAATAACCTGTTCCATCCTGATTACTCCCTTCTGCTAAACTTCTTATATTAAAAATGGTATAAATTGTTAAAATAATACTGAATTTTCACGCTTTGAGAAAAGCTGGAAAGTTTTTGTGCAACCGGGACGCTTTATGATAGCATAAGGAAATTGAATCGGCAATATAAATCATATTTTGTGTCTGAGATTACAAAAAAAGACCGCTGCTCTCGCAGCGATCCTTTTTATTGTTCGTCATTTTATTTCCTGTTCCGCGGCATTTTCCACGTCTTCAGACTTTTCTTCATCCTGTTTTCGCTGTTCCTGCTCCCTCAGATAATCTTCGTCATGGATATTTTCCATATATACACTGATCCCGCAGTGCGGGCAGGTAAGCATCCTGTCCGTTCCCTGTCGGGAAACAAAAAAAGATTTTAATCCCGATACTTTGAATCTCGTACCACAACGCGGACACAAAAAATGGCGTTTTTGTTGTATCACGCAATACGCGATCACGCAAACAATCACAATAGCGACCGTTGTGCCCAGCGTAATGATTCCATACAGCTGCATCATATTCTCCCTTCCGGCATATGCACGACCGACGCGCATTTTCTTTCAGTATAGCACACCTGTCAAAAAAACAGTTGAATTTTTCTTAAATCATTGCTATGATATTGCTTACAAAAGCAAATATGAGCGTTTTCGGGGATGGCGTCCCGGCTTTTTCAAACGCAGACCAAATGAAGGCGGGCTTTTTAAGCCAACCAGGGTGGAACCGCGGAAGTATCTTTCGTCCCTGCACTTGAGGGATCGAAAGTTTTTTTTTACAAAAATTTGGGAGGAATCATAATGGAAAAAACAATGGAAAAAATTGTAGCTCTGGCAAAAGGCCGCGGTTTTGTATTCCCCGGCTCGGAAATTTACGGTGGACTGGCAAACTCCTGGGATTACGGTCCGTTGGGTGTGGAATTCAAAAACAACGTCAAACGCGCCTGGTGGCAAAAATTTGTACAAGAATGTCCGCATAACGTAGGGCTTGACGCGGCCATCTTAATGAACCCGGAGACATGGGTCGCATCCGGTCATGTCGGCGGTTTTAACGACCCGCTGATGGACTGTAAAAGCTGTAAAGAACGATTCCGTGCCGACAAACTGATCGAAGATTATGTGGCGGAAAACAATTTGGACATCGGCTCTGTCGAAGCCATGACCAAAGAGGAGATGGAGGCGTTTATCGCACAGCACATCGTGTGCCCTTCGTGCGGCAAAAAAGACTTTACGCCCATCCGCCAGTTTAACCTGATGTTTAAAACATTTCAAGGCGTCAACGAGGATACTGCCGCGCAAATTTACCTGCGTCCGGAAACCGCGCAGGGAATTTTCGTAAACTTTAAAAATGTGCTGCGTACTACGCGCCGCAAAATGCCTATGGGCATCGGGCAGATCGGTAAATCTTTCCGTAACGAGATCACTCCCGGCAACTTCATTTTCCGCATCCGTGAGTTCGAGCAAATGGAACTGGAATTCTTCTGCGATCCGAAGGAAGAGTTTGAGTGGTTCAATTACTGGAAAGAGTATTGCCATAATTGGTTGCTCAATCTTGGGATCAACGACGAAAACCTGAAGCTGCGCGATCATTCCGCCGAAGAGCTGTCGCACTATTCCAACGCGACGACGGATATCGAATATCGCTTCCCCTTCGGCTGGGGCGAGTTATGGGGCATTGCCGACCGGACAGACTTTGACTTGAAAGCTCACATGAACCATTCGGGTGAAAGCCTCGAGTATCTCGATCCGGTCACCAACGAAAAATATGTGCCGTACTGCATCGAGCCTTCGCTGGGCGCAGACCGCGTCGCGCTTGCTTTCTTGTGCGAAGCATACGACGAAGAAACGTTAGAGAATGGAGATACGCGTACCGTGATGCACCTACACCCTGCGCTTGCGCCATTTAAGGCCGCTGTTCTTCCTTTACAGAAAAAGCTTGCGGAAACATCGGATAAGCTGTTTGCCGATCTTTCCAAGCATTTAAACGTAGATTATGACCTTGCGGGTTCCATCGGCAAACGCTATCGCCGCGAGGATGAGATCGGTACACCGTATTGCGTGACTGTGGACTTTGAGTCTCTGGACGATAACTGTGTCACCGTGCGCGACCGTGACACAATGCAGCAACAGCGCCTCCCAATGGAAGGCGTACTTAAATTCCTGCAAGACAAGATGGAGTTTTAAGCAATGAACTATTCAGATGTGCTTCCGCTCAGCGAAGATGCGATGATCGCCGCTCGCGAACGGATGGATTCCCTTTCAAAGCCTTTGGGCAGTCTCGGCAAGCTGGAGGAATACGCCGTGCAGCTCTCAGGCATACGCGGTCATATGGGCGGCTCCCTTACCAGGCGCTGCGTGCTCGTATTCGCTGCGGACAACGGTATTTATGAAGAGGATATCACTCCCGTCCCGCAAGAAGTGACGCCTATGCAGACGATCAACATTGCCAACGGCGTAGCAGGGGTGAACGCCCTCGCGGCGCATGCCGGCGCCGATGTGTTTGTGTATAACGTAGGTGTTTCGCAGCCATTAAAACGAAAAGGCATTATCGACGTTCTTGTCATGCACGGTACAAATGATATGGCAAAAGAGCCCGCGATGACTCGTAAACAGTGCGAAAAAGCAATGCAGGCAGGATACGATGCTGTTTCTTCGCATGCAAACTACGATGTGATCGGTCTTGGCGAAATGGGGATCTGCAACACCTCCACCACCGCTGCCGTTGCTTCCGTGTTGCTCCAAAAGCCTGTCGGCGCTCTTTCGGGCAAGGGGGCGGGCATTACCGACGAACACTACCAACGTAAAATCGCGGCGATCGAACGCGCGATCGAAACGAACGGTCCTGACCCCAGCGATGTGATCGACGTAGTCTCAAAGGTGGGCGGACTTGATATCGCGGCGATGACAGGTGCATATCTTGCGTGCGCGCATTACAAGATTCCTGTCGTGATCGACGGTTTTATTTCCGCCTGCGCCGCATTGTGCGCCCAGCGGCTTGTCCCTCTGAGCGCAAGCTATATGTTCGCGTCTCATCAAAGCGAAGAGCAGGGATATTCGCCCATTGTAAAGGCGCTTGGTTTATCGCCCGCGCTTATGCTCAACATGCGTCTTGGCGAAGGCAGCGGATGTCCGTTGATGTTTACGATTTTAGAAGCTTCTCTTCGCGTTCTTGAAGATATGGGGACGTTTGAGGAATGCAGTATCGACCCATCCGGTTTTATCGATTTGCGAAAATAGGTTATGGTGCGTCCATGAAGATCAGGAACATCCAAACATTGCGTATTTGGCGTTATATACTCGAGTGGTTCACCTTTGCGGGAATGGTGTTTCTGGTTGCCTTTTTTGCGTTGACCGCCGGTATTTTGCCCTCGCCCCCGCCTGTACCGGGCAATCCGGAGGGCATGGTCACATTGTTTGGCATGAAATTTATATTGTTTGTGCTTTTTCTTCTGGGAAGCGGAACATCCGGTGCCCTCTTTTTGTTGTCACGCTTTCCGCGGCTGTTCCGTTATCCTGTCAAAATCACCGCCGATAATATCGAATCCCAGTACCATCTGGCAAAGATCGCTTTATGTATGGGACAGGTCATCGTCGCAATATTTTTTTGTACGCTGATGGCGCGCGTCTATATGCAGGACATCACTTTCGGCTCCTTCGAATTCCGGCAGATCGTCGCGACGGCGCTCATATGTATGGGAACGACCTGCGTCGTATATTATCTTGCGGCGCGGCATTTCCGATAACCAATCGCAACAAAAAAGAACGCCCAT
>CAZBSH010000010.1:0-51982 GCA_964494645.1 uncultured Christensenella sp.
AAATGTAAAATCATATACAAAAAACTCCCTACTATATATATAGTATACTATATATATATATAATAGGGAAGTCTTTTTTACCCCTGAAGCATAATAACTCCGCCTGAAACCTCGAATTTATGCACATGTTCTGTGGATTGTATTTTTTCTGTACCCGCAGTGGTTATAAATACCTGTATTCCCTTAAGCGCTTTTAACAAATTTTTCTTACGTATATCATCTAATTCAGAAAACACATCATCAAGCAAAAGAATGGGCCTTTCTCCTGTGCTTTCTTCGAGTATTTTAAGGCAAGCCGTTTTAACAGCCAGCATAAGCGTCCTGAGCTGCCCCTGAGACGCGTAAACGCGCACGTCCTTATCATTTATCGCGATATCTATATCGTCCCTGTGAGGACCTGCTGCGCAGCTAAAATCAGCAATCTCTTTTTTGATCAATTTTTGCAGCGTTTCTCCAATTTGATTTTCGTTGATCGTTTCCTTATAGCGTATTCTTATTTTTTCCGTTCCACCGGATATTTTCTGATGTGTTTGATTGACATATTCATTGAGCTTTTTGACATAAGTTTTTCTGTTTTTCAGTATGATTTTAATATAACTTTCCAATTGCTCATTATATGCCTCCAGCATTTTTTCTTTGTTTTCCACACGCTTTGAACGCAATACCGCATTTTTTTCCGCAATGATCTGCGTATACTTCTTCAATGCATCCACATAAGAAGGTCTGATTTTTGATATCTCTCCATCCAAAAACGCGCGGCGCAGAGACGGTCCTTCTTTTGCCGTTTTAATATCTTCGGGAGAAAAAACAACGACATAAAGATTTCCCAGCAGTTCCTTTAAACTTCTTGCCGGAATCCCATTTATTTTCAAACTTTTTTTCTTTTCTTTTTCGATCAGGACTTCAATATAGTTTTCCTGTTCGTTGCGTACAAATTCTAATTTGATATACGCTTCACTTTGTTCAAACATAATTGTTTTGCTGTCCGTATTTACACGAAAAGATTTCCCATTCGCGCAAATATTGATTGCTTCTAAAACATTCGTTTTTCCCTGCGCGTTTCTTCCGTAAAGGATATTGATGCCCGGATAAAAGTCAATATTCAATTGTTCATAATTTCTGAAATAAATCAGCCTTATATTTTTTAAGAACATCATTATCCTTTCAATAAAAGGCGCATAATGCGCCTTTTATTGTTTTTATATTTATAAATTTTCAAACAGAGAATTGAAAAATACAGGAGTTTTCTCCCATCTTTTTATCCCTTACTCGTCACGCAGCTGTACCGGCAAAATCAAATATTCATAAACATCAGAATTTTCCTGTTTTACAATGCACGGGCTGACACCTGTATTATATTGCATAAGTATTTCACTTTCGTCCACACATTTTAAAACATCCAGTATATATTTCGCGTTGAATGCTATTTTTAAATCATTTCCTTCGGTAAGCACAGGTATTTTTTCATCAATATTTCCCATTTCCGAATTGGATGTAATATCCAGTTGCTTATCCCTGATCTCAAATTTCACGACATTATTGCTTCCCTCACGCGCTAAAATAGACGCACGCTCGATGCTATCCTTTAGCATCCCTGTTTCTACCTTTACACTCGTCGCACAATCCTTGGGAAGAAGATTTCTGTAATTGATATATTCCCCCTCCAAAAGGCGCGTAAAAATCTGTGTACGATTTGATTCAAAAAGTGCCATATTACCGCTGATCGATATTTTAATATTTTCTTCCGTATCGTCTATGATTCTCGATACTTCACGCAGGGTACGCGCAGGGATCACACAGCTTTTTTCAATATCAGATATCGCCTGTTGTTTTCTTACAGCCATACGATAACCATCAAGCGCAACAACCGTCAATGAATCCTTTTTTATATCAAATAAAAGACCTGTGAGTATCGGCTTATCCTCATTTACAGCCGCAGCAAATATCGTCTGATTGATCATACTCTTTAACGCATTCTGCGGAATTTTGATTTGATCATTTTGTTCGAGCACGGGAAAAACAGGAAATTCATCCGGATTCATTTGCTGCAACACGACTTTTGAATTCAAACAACTGATTTCAACAGAATTTTCATTGATACCGGAAAAGCTAACGTCGCTATCCGGAAAACGATTGATGATTTCATACAACAACTTTGCGGGAATCGCAGCCTCGCCTGTTTTTTCTACCTGCGCCTCCATCTCTGTTTTGATTGAAAGCGCGATATCTGTTGCTTTTAATGTGATTCCATTTTCAGAACAGGAAAAAAGAATACATTCCAGAATTGTTTTTTGCATTTTTGAAGCAGCGCGGTTCACTGTTCCGATTGCTGTGAGTAAATTGGTTTTCGTACATGTGAATTGCATGACTCCATTCCTCCATTTTCTATTATCCATATATGTGTCAGTAGTATGTATTAGGGCATGTGCATAGTGTGCATAAGCCCGTTTTTCTGCAGCATGAAAAGCTTTTTAAAAGAGTGACCCGGTGCATGAAGTGTCATTTTTTTATAAACTATCCGTGCAGAAAATGTATGTGTTACGTGGATAAAAATTTTTATGACAGATACAGTAAAATCATTCGTAATTTTTATTCACAACATATTCATTCTTTATCCCTTGACCCTTGCCTCAATATCCTCAACGATCCGCTTGAGTTCGATATCTTCTTTGATCTGATTTTTGATCTTTTCTTCAGCATAAATAACGGTTGTATGATCCTTCTTTCCAAAAAATTCAGCGATTTTAAGGTAAGAAAGATCTGTCATATCTCGCAGGATATACATGGATATTTGCCGTGGAAAAGCAATTTCCCTGTTCTTCTTTTGACCTCTTAGATCATCCTCGCGCACGTCATAATAGTTGCAAACAACATCTACTACAGATTTTGGCGTGATCGCTTTTACGGCGGGAATGCTAAAGAAGTCATCAAGCGCTTTTTGCGCGATGGGGAGATCTATTTCCTGTATGGAAGAAATATCGTTATGAAGCTCCGCATACATGATGACTTTTTGCAGCGCACCTTCCAGTGTACGGATGCTCGCATCCTTTTGTTGCGCAATATAATGAAATACTTCGTTTTTAATGGGAAGGATGTCGGGATTTTGTTCCTTTAATGCCTGCATCTTTTTTAAAAGGATCGCTACACGTGTTTCGTAATCAGGCATTTTGATATCTGCGATCAGACCCCATTCAAAACGTGAACGCATGCGTTCTTCAAGTTTTTCCATTTCCTTTGGGGGTCTGTCAGAAGAAATAACGATTTGCTTATTGAGTTCGTGAAGGGCGTTGAACGTATGGAAAAATTCATCCTGCGTTACATCCTTACCGGCGATAAACTGGATGTCGTCAACCAGTAATACGTCGACATTTCTATATTTATTGCGGAACTGTTCGCGTAAATCAATGTTTGCATTGTTATTCGTAAGCTGAATCATACGGATGAGTTCGTTCATAAATGTTTCACTTGTGACATAAACGATTTCCGCAGCAGGATTTTCTTTTTTTACGTGATTGCCGATGGCGTGCATCAAATGCGTTTTTCCAAGACCAACCCCACCATACAAAAACAAAGGATTATAGGAATGTCCCGGCGATTGCGCAACAGCGAGAGCGGCCGCGTTAGCAAATTTATTAGATTCACCGACAACAAAAGTATCAAAGGTATAGGAAGGGTTAAGAGTAGAACCCATTGGTTTTTTTGGCTGTGGTTTTTCCGGCGTTATTTCATTTACTTTAATATTTGCAGCTTCCTGTGGCGTTACGAAAAGAAGAGAAAGATTTTTTGGCGAAGCGCCGTAAAGCTCCTCATGGGCAAGGCTCATTGTCTTTTTGATTTGTTCTGCATATTTTTCGGTGATGAGATTTTTATGCATAGGGCTGGATACTTCAAAATAATAAGTATTGTCTTCCTCATGAATTGGCTTTAATTCTTTGATCCATACATTAAATTGAAACATGGGAAGATCCTCTTCCAAGTAACCCAGTGTTTTTTCCCATAAGATGTTAAATACGCTCATCAAAAATTTTCCTCTGCCTTATTTTATGTGGATAACTATGAGCACAAATAAAACGGCTGTGCATAAAGTCTTTCCATGATTCCTCTAAAAGTTATACGAACGTTATCCACAAATCTATCCACAAAATTCCCTAAAATGTGAATAACCATGCGGGTTTGTACGTGTTTTATTATAGCATAATGAAACAAAAAAGGGAAAGAAAAAAAGAAATTAAAAGGAGCTGTAATTGTAATGATCGAAAAACTGTATTAGAATACAAATGAAAAGAGAATTGGCAGTGTATGGGAAAATATGAAAAATAGAAATGAAATTAAAAGAATATCTCAGATAAATTTTTCAGGTCAGTACTGGAAAGCGGTACTTGTTACGCTGATTGTTTCTACCATACCGTTTTTTATGCTGTGGACAGGATCTATTCTTACCCTTGCGTCTATGTATCAAATATTTTTTGTTTTTGAACTCAGCCTTCTTAAAACGATTTCTGCAACGATATCGTCTGTTGCCCTTGGAATAATACTGATTTTAATGCAGCCTATCCTTATGGTGGGTAATGTGGATATCTTTATTGATATTTTTGAAAATAGAAAGACAAAGCTATTAAAAGTCTTTAGGGGATTCCAAAATTTCGGAAATGCGCTTGGCGGCATGCTGTGGATGATTCTGTGGATATTACTGTGGTCGATCCTGCTTATTGTGCCGGGCATTATCAAAACCTACTCTTATTTTATGACACCTTATATATTGGCAGATTGTCCTCATGTGTACGGTCCGGATGCGGTAGAAATATCTAAGCGGATGATGCGCGGATATAAGGCAAAGCTATTTGTTACGCAGTTGAGCTTTTTGGGTTGGTTTATCCTATGTGGAATGACATTGGGGATATTGTGGATATTTTATGTCGGACCTTACTATAATACGGTGATGGCGGGATATTATCGAGAAATTAAGCAGGCGGCGATAAAAAGCGGCAGAGTAACATTGGAGGAATTTGAAGGGGCAGAGCTGCGACCGACGGAATATTGAGCAAGCCAACGCCTTTTTTTGGTTGACACTTGACCTTAATAAATATATAATAATAATCGTCTTTTTGTCGAAAAAAATATATCGATAGCTTCCGGCGCATAACTGCCGGTTAGTAATACTAGATTACACAGAAGTGGAGAGATTAAGATTATGAAAATGACCTATCAGCCCAAGAAGAGAAAACGTAGCCGTGTACACGGTTTTATGAGCAGAATGAAGACAAAAGCCGGAAGAAACGTGCTTAAGAGAAGACGCGCAAAGGGCAGAAAAGTATTATCTGCATAAAAAGTGAACATACTGACTCTGAAAAAAAACAAGGAGTTTAATTTTGTTTACAGGCGGGGAAAGCCTGCAGGATCGCGCGATATGACGCTTGTTTGCGCAAAAGGTAAATATGGCGGTGTGCGCGTCGGATTTTCGGTCAGCAAAAAAGTAGGAAACAGTGTGATAAGAAATCGTACAAGACGTAGATTAAAAGAAGCGTTTCGTACGTTTTTACCTGTTTTAAGCGGAAATTACAGTCTTGTTTTTATAGCGAGGCCAACCATTCGTGAGGCGGCGTTTGCGGATATTATGAAGCAAATGAATGATCTTCTCAAGAAGGCAGGGCTTCTGCCCCGGAGGGGAGAAAAACATGAAGAAAGTGATATTGGCGTTCATTAGATTTTATCGGAAGGCGATTTCGCCTTATTTGCGTCCGTGCTGTAGGTATACGCCAACGTGTTCGCAATATGCGATCGAGGCGGTCACAAAATATGGCGCGCTCAAAGGTTCTTTTTTAGCCATCAAACGGATATTGCGCTGCAATCCGCTTTTTCATGGCGGATATGATCCCGTTCCGTAATTTGGGGAGGATATAGATATTGGATTTTCTATATAACAATTTTTTATCAGACTTTTTCAGCATCTGTATGAACGGGCTTAATAGCCTGTTTGCAGACTATGCATTGTGTATCGTAATATTGACGATACTGATTCGTTTGTGTTTGTTGCCGCTCGATTTGAAGATGAGAAGCAATTCTGCAAAAATGCAGGCGCTGGGACCGGAGATACAGTCGCTGCAAAAACGGTATGCAAATAATCCACAGCAGCTCCAGAAAAAACAGCAGGAGCTTTATCGTAAGATGAATGTAAAGCCGATGTTTGGGTGTCTGCCCTCTCTTATCCAGCTGCCCATTTTATTTGCGTTCTTCGGCGCGATGCGTGTGCTGCAAAGTCAGCAAGCGGTTGCGCTTATGCTGGATGCGGCACAATACGGCGCAAGCACAGTGCAATTGCCTGAGTTTTTCTGGGTGCATAATTTCTGGCAGCCGGATAACGGGATGTCTAATATCCTGCCTAACTCGACTGAATTTCTATCATTTATTCAGCAAAACTCCCTATATATTACTCCGCAGACAATGGGGCTTTTACAGAGCAAAGGATTGCTTGATTTTTCAACAGGTGTGATGACCGTGCCGGATGCGACCTATACGCAGCTTACAACGCAGATTCTTCAAGCCAATGGATTTGTGGACGCGGCAGGAAATGTTACCAACTATAATGGATACTTTATTTTGCCGGCGCTTGCGGGTGTGGCATTATTCTTGCAACAAAAATTCAATCCGGCGTCTGCGAACGGCGGAATGGGAATGAACGCAATGAATCCTGCCGGTTCGGAACAGGCGGAAGCGGCAGGATGCTCAAACAAAATGATGCTTTGGATCTTCCCAATCTTTTCGGTTTGGATTTGCGCGACATCAAATACGGCGTTTGCTCTTTACTGGTTTATTTCCAGCTTGTATGCGTTCACACAGATGAAGCTGGTGGACATCATAAAAAAGGCAAGGGCAAAAAAGAAAGAAGTCAGCGTTGTATAAAAGGGGGACAAAATCTTGAAATATGTGGAAGCAAAGGGCAAGACGGTCGATGAGGCTATTTTTAGCGGACTTGAGGAATTAGGCTTGGCTCTTGATGAAGTAAATATTGATATTGTGCACGAAGGCGGCAAGGGACTTTTTGGAATTGGAAAGAGTGCGCTTGTGAGGCTGACAAAAAAAGAAGAAGAACAACCGGAAGCGGCGGTGGTACCCCGCGGCGGCGAGAAAAAGAGCAAGAGCAATGACGCGGCTGTAAAGGAAAGCGTAAAGCCGCGCGTGAGTGTGACGCCCGGCAACAGCGCGCCGGAAAATTTTTTGAATGGTCTTTTTAGATTGATGGATGTGGATGCTGTTTGTGCGGTAAAAGAAGAAGGCGAAAAAAGCATTCAAATCGAAATTACAGGAGAAGACACGGCTGTTTTGATTGGACGACGCGGCGATACGCTGGATGCGTTACAATATTTGACAGGGCTTGCCGTTAATAAGGGAAATGACGATTATAAGAAGATCATGCTGGATGCGGAAAATTATCGTCAGAAGCGTGAACATACCTTAGAGAAGCTTGCGAAACGCCTCGCAAACACAGTGGCGAAAACCGGTAAGCCGATCACGTTGGAGCCTATGAATCCGTATGAGCGAAGAATATTGCATGCTACATTGCAAAACAATTCGCGTGTGGAGACGATGTCGGAGGGTGAGGAACCCTACCGTCGTGTGGTGATCAGAAGAAAGCGCAGCGCCGATTAATAAGTAGTAGAGACCCGGCTTTAAAAAGTCGGGTTTTTTTGAATCATGCAAAGGAGCAGGAATGCACGAGGATACGATAGCAGCAATTGCGACGCCGCCCGGAACGGGTGGGGTTTCCATCATAAGGATCAGTGGGTCTTGCGCAAGGGATGTATTAGCGCGGGTTTTTTCACAGCGCGCGTTTGAACATGCCAGATTATATTATGGAAGTATCCGGCGCGGGGAGACGCTTCTTGATGAGGGTATGGCTGTGCTTTTCCATGCGCCGCATTCTTATACGGGTGAGGATGTTGCTGAGCTGCATTGTCATGGAAGCTTGATCGGGTTGCGGAATGTACTCGATTTTGTGTTTGAATCAGGTGCGCGCCCGGCGCAGGCCGGCGAGTTTACGCGGCGGGCATTTTTGAATGGCAAAATGGACCTCACGCAGGCAGAGGCTGTGTGCGATTTTATTTCCGCTTCCTCTCAGGCCGGGGCGAGGGCTTCGCTTAAGCAGCTAGAGGGTGGATTGAAAGAAGAAGTGTCCGCGTTTCAAAACGAGTTGACAGACCTTTTGGCGCAGGTTACGGCGGCAGTGGAATATCCGGAGGAAGATTTGGAACACGAAATCGTTTCTGATGCGCTGCCCTTGATCGCTGCGTTACAGCAAAAGATTGAAAGGTTGGCAAATACATTTGAGCAAGGAAAGATTTTAAAGGAAGGTCTTGATGTGGCGATCGCGGGAAAACCAAATGTAGGAAAATCGTCATTGCTGAATGCCCTCGTTGAGCAGGACAGGGCGATTGTTACAGACGTGCCGGGTACGACGCGGGACACGATTGAACAAAGTTTTTATATTGATGATATTCGTATTAATTTAACGGATACGGCAGGAATCAGAAGAACAGATGATTTTATTGAAGCAGAGGGTGTTAAAAGGTCGAAAAATGCTGTAAAATACAGCAAACTATCTGTTTTTGTGTTAGATATCACGAAAAAAATGTCGACTGAAGATCAAGACGTGTTTGAGACGCTTAAAAATAGCGGAGTCGATGTTCTGGTCGTTTTGAATAAATTAGATGCATCTGAGAACCTCTCAGAGGACGCCGATTTTTCTTGTTTTTCAGGATATCCTGTACTTCGTATTTCTGCTAAAACGGGAGAGGGACTGGAGGAACTTCGTGCATGGCTTTATGAGTATGCCGTGAAGGATAAGACAACAGCGGAGGGAATGATTATTACCAATTTGCGTCATCGTCACGCGCTGATCGATACGGGGGCAAAGTTAGGCGAGGCGATTGAGGCGCTTGAAAATGGAATGGATATGGATTGCGTGACCATTGATCTTAATGGGGCATGGATGAGTTTGGGAGAGATAACAGGAAATACGGTTAGCGAAGATATCATTGACCGTGTTTTTGAAAAGTTTTGTCTTGGAAAATAAGAGGATTTTATGACAGAATATGACGGCGGACAATTTGATATCATAGTGGTGGGTGCCGGTCATGCGGGCGTGGAAGCGGCGCTTGGTTGTGCTCGCCTCGGAAAAAAGACGCTTTTGGCTACGATCAACATGGATTCTATTGCCTTGATGGCTTGCAATCCGGCGATCGGCGGTACTGCAAAAGGTCATTTGGTGCGGGAGATTGACGCGTTGGGCGGTCAGATGGGGCTTGCGGCAGACGCGACATTTATACAAATTAAAATGCTGAATACCAAAAAAGGACCGGCAGTGCATTCTCTGCGAGCACAGCAAGATAAGAAGCAATATCAGGCTTATATGAAACAGATGCTCGAGAATACGACCAACCTTTCTCTGGTACAGGATGAGGTCACGCAGATCATGACGGACGACAAAGGAGTCATCGGTGTGATCGGTGCGATGGGTGCGCGGTATTTATCGCATGCGGTTATAGTGGCAACGGGCGTTTACCTGAAGGGGAAGGTAATTGTTGGTGAGTATACGAAAGAATCCGGACCGAGCGGGCTTTTCCCCGCAGATTATCTGAGCGGCAGCTTGCGCTCTTTGGGCTTTTGCTTGCAGCGTTTTAAGACAGGTACCCCTGCGAGGGTGGACGCGCGGTCGATTGATTTTACAAAAACAACACCACAGTACGGCGATGATAAGATCGTTCCCTTTTCGTTTGTGAGCGGCAAGATCGAGCGCGAGCAAGTACCGTGCTTTTTAACGTATACAAATGAGAAGACGCATGAAATCATTCGTGATAACATACACAGAAGTCCGCTATACAGCGGTATGATCGAGGGGATTGGACCGCGGTATTGTCCGTCTATCGAAGATAAGGTCGTAAAATTTCCGGATAAGGAGCGTCATCAGCTGTTTTTAGAACCGGAGGGATTGCATACCAATGAAATATATGTGCAGGGTATGTCCTCGAGCCTGCCGGTCGAGGTACAGGTCGCGCTTTACCGGACGATCCCGGGGCTTGAGAATGTGCATTTTGTTCGCCCCGCCTATGCGATCGAATATGATTGTATTGATCCGACGCGTCTTACGCCCGATCTGCAAACAAAGGAAGTTCCGGGGCTTTTTACCGCAGGTCAAATTAACGGAACGTCTGGCTATGAAGAAGCAGGGGTACAGGGATTGATCGCGGGAATCAATGCATGCCGGTATTTGGATGAAAAACCGCCTGTAATATTGGCAAGGGACCAAGCCTATGCAGGTGTATTGATTGATGATCTAGTCACCAAGGGGACAAAAGAGCCGTATCGCATGATGACAGCGCGCGCGGAATATCGTTTGCTTTTAAGACAGGATAATGCCGATACGCGTCTGACGCAGATCGGTCGAGATGTCGGGCTGGTTGACGACAATCGATATGACAGATATATGTATAAAATGGAAAATGTTTCACGTGAAACAAAACGATTGCGTGAAACAACGGTAGGTCAATATGAAGCGGACGCTTTTTTGAAGAAACATGGAATGGAGAAAGCGGGAAAAGGAATGAAGATGGCGGCACTGCTTTCGCGACCGGGGATCACGTATGAAGATGTTTGTGAGCTGGATGAAAGCTGTTTGATGTTTGAAGAAGATATTGCGCTGCAGATTGAAACAAATATCAAATATGCGGGTTATATTGAAAAGCAGTTAAAACAAGTTGCGGCGGCAGAATCACTCAACAAAAAGCAGATCCCGGAAGGGATTGATTATGCGAATATCAGTGGACTCAGGTTGGAGGCGCGTGCAAAACTAAATGATGTACGTCCGTTGAATGTGGGACAGGCATCGCGCATTTCCGGTGTATCGCCTGCGGATATTTCGGTGTTGCTGGTGTATTTGGCGGCAATCGGAAAATAAATGCTGATGTAAGAAGGGTGTATCCGGAGCGCCGGTCATGAGGCTGGGGCAAATGTAGGAACGAAGTTGGGATTTGTGAGAATCGGTCCGTTGCGGTTTTGACAATCAATAGCAAAGGAGAATCTAAATGGAAAAAATCATCGAATCAGAGAGACTGGTATTACGGAAACTAACGCTCGAAGATTTTGATGCGATTGCTGTGTTTTTAAAAGATCCGGAAGTGATGTATGCTTGGGGTCATGGCTTTAGCGAGGAAAAAGTGCGCGAATGGCTTGATAAAAACTTGAAGCGATATGAAAAGGATGGGTATGGCTTTTTTCTCGCGGTCAACAAACAATCAGGTGAACCAATCGGTGTGATTGGAATTATCCATAACGATATCAACAAAAAACAGCGGTGGGAGATCGGTTATATTATCGACAAAAGGTTTTGGAAGCAGGGATACGCAAAGGAAGGATCTGCCGCTTGCTTGGAGTATGCGTTTTTGGAAATGAAGCTGGATGAAATGGTGTTTCAGATGCGCACAGATAATATTGCGTCACAAAAGGTCGCCGAATCGCTTGGGGCAACACGCGAGGAGGAATATATTCGTCGCTATTGGGGTGAGGATATGCCGCATTATATTTATGTAATCAAAGGCAACAAAAGAGCATAGCATATTGAATCGTTTTGTTTCACGTGAAACAATGTGTAGAGGAGAAAATATGGAGTTTGATTTTAATAAAGCAAAGTGGTTGAACGAGCCGCTAAAGCACGAAGAAACGGAAAACAAAATTGTGATGCATACGCAGCCGGAGACAGATATTTGGCAGCGCACTTACTATGGCGCATGTCAGAACAATCCGCATGCGCTATTGATTGACACAAAGGAAATTGAATTTACGTTTACGGTGAAGACAACGTTTGCAACAGCCGCGCTGTATGACCATTGCGGTGTGCTTCTTTATTTAGATGAAGAAAATTGGGCAAAAGTTTGTACGGAGTACGAGACACAGGACGAGCAGATGTTGGGGAGTGTTGTGACCAATCTTGGTTACTCCGATTGGGGCGGAACGTACATCAGTGAAAAAGTCAAACGTATGTATTATCGCGTGAGCCGCAGAGGAAGCGATTTTCTTTTTGAAAGCGCAACGGATGGTGAGAATTTCAAACAAATGCGGTTTTTTCATTTGTTTTGCGATGAACAGCCCCTTTCGATCGGTCTTTTTGCTTGCAGTCCGTATGAAAAGGGATTTAAGGCGGTGTTTGAGGATATGAAATTCAGCGAATGCGTATGGCCTAAGCCCTCCGCGGAATAAAGGAGTCAGAAATGTCGGAATTCAAAGAAGAGCTGTTCGCCCTATGCAAACAAAATGGGTATGAAGTATCAGAAGTCTCGATGCAAAGTATGGAGGCATATTATCATTGCCTTGTGCAAACAAACAAGCAATATAATTTGACAACGATTATACAGCCAAAAGATGCTGCGCTCAAGCACTTTTTTGACAGCCTTGTGCCTTTTTCGCTGCTGCCAAAAGGCGCAAGGGTGGTAGATGTGGGAAGCGGAGCGGGATTTCCGATTGCGCCGTTAAAAGCGGTGCGAAATGATATTCGCGCGTTTGCGATAGAGTCGTCTAAAAAGAAATGTGATTTTATTATTGATGCGGCAAAACAAGCAGGGCTGGATATCACTGTGTTTAATGAGCGGGCGGAAGTCATTGCGGCGGGAAAACCACGAGAGAGCTTTGACGTGTGTGTGTCACGCGCGGTCGCGCCTCTTCGTATATTATGCGAGCTGTGCGCGCCGCTTTTGAAAAATGGCGGAATGTTCCTTGCATACAAAGGGGAGTATGAAGAAGAACTCGAACAAGCCCAAAAGGCATGCAAAGCACTAAACCTGACGCTTCAGGATGTTATCAGGATGCCGCATGAGGAATATGCGCATCATATTCTTGTGTTCAGAAAAACAGGAGAAAATGCGGCAAAATATCCACGGCGATATGCGCAGATCGCAAAGTCTCCGCTGTAAAAGTTCATGCTGAATTCGTAATACAATGTTAAACTAGCATATTATGAGAGAAAAGAAGGAAACGATATGAATGGTTTCAGAAAATTTATGATGGGGCGTTATGGCGGGGATCAGTTTGGTATGTTCCTGATCTTTTTGTCCATCGCGCTCAATATCGCGTTGATGTTTGTACGCATCCCGTATGTGGGATTGCTGAGCTGGATTCCGCTTGCCTTTGCGATTTACCGTATGTTTTCAAAAAACATCACAAGGCGTCAGCAGGAAAATTTTGCTTATATGGGTAAATGGAACGCAGTGAAAACATGGTTTTGGAAGTTGAAAAACGGTACGCTGATAGACAAGACCCATAAGACGTTCAAGTGCCCGAAATGTTCTCAGAAGCTGCGCGTACCCAAGGGAAAAGGGAAAATAAGCATTACATGTTCAAAATGCGGGAATAAATTTGTCAAAAAGACATGATCCATATTTAGTTAAAAGTACAAGAGATAATCCGTGCGGCGCACAATATATTGTATACCGTGCGGATTTTATTTTAAAACGTGAAAAACACAGTGATCAGAAAAGAAAACATAGCGGTCTCAACATACAAACAGAACTTTCCAATCTTTGGTTTTTCCGCTATAATAGTAGATACCGGTTTTTTACAGTGAATATACTTAGGAGAGTGAAATCATTTGGGTAAAATCATAGCGATCGCCAACCAAAAGGGCGGCGTCGGAAAGACGACAACAGCAATTAACTTGAGCGCGTGTGTCGCAAGTATGGGCAAGCGTGTGCTTTTGATTGATATTGATCCGCAAGGCAACAGCACCAGCGGGCTTGGCGTGGAGCGCGCGGGGCTCAAAAAATCGTCGTATAATGTACTGGTAACGGGAACGTCTCCGCTAGAAGCGATCCGGTCAACGATGCTTAAGTCTCTTGACTTGATGCCCGCAAATATTGATCTTGTAGGCGCGGAGGTTGAGCTTGTTTCTATGATTGCGCGCGAATCCATTTTAAAACGTGCGTTAGAAGAGGTAAAAGGGCTGTATGATTATATTTTTATGGATTGCCCACCCTCGCTTGGATTGATCACGTTAAATGCGCTGACAGCGGCAGATAAAATACTTGTGCCGATCCAGTGTGAATACTATGCTCTGGAAGGATTGACACAGTTGATGAGCACTGTCAAGCTTGTGCGCCAGAGCCTGAATCCTGCGCTAGAGGTGGAGGGGGTCGTTCTGACCATGTTTGACAGTCGTACCAATCTATCCATACAGGTGGTCGAAGAGGTGCGAAAATTCTTTAAAAATAAGGTGTATGAAACGGTGATCCCGCGCAATGTAAGATTGGGTGAAGCGCCAAGCTATGGATTACCTGTTCTGTTATATGACGAGAAGTGTCTGGGCACTGAAGCATACAATGAGCTGGCCCGAGAATTCTTAGTAAATGACAAAAAGCTGTAAATGACGAAAACGATTGCGGAGGATGCCATGAAAAGAGGTCTTGGAAAAGGGCTGGGCGCACTGATGGCGGATGCGGCCACAGAGCATGTTGAAAATACGGGTTTGGTTGAGGTCGATATTTTTTTGATTGATAATGATACAAATCAACCGCGCAAAAAATTCGACAAGGAAAAATTGAATGAGCTGGCGCAATCTATTAAGATACATGGTATTATGCAGCCCATTGTGGTATATCAAAATGAGGGGCGCTACACGATCATCGCGGGGGAACGGCGATTTCGCGCGGCAAAGATCGCGGGTCTTGAAAAAGTTCCGGTCATCGTGAAAAAACTGGATAAGCGCGGCATATTAGAGCTTTCATTGATCGAAAATATCCAACGCGAGGATTTAAATCCTATGGAGCAAACGGCTGCGTTATATGAATTAATGATGGAATACGGGCTGACGCAGGATGAAGTTGCAAAACGCGTGGGGAAAAGCCGCAGCGCGATTGCTAATTTGCTGCGTCTGCGTTCGCTGCCGGATGTGGTTAAAAAGCTTGTGGAGGACGGAAAGCTTTCAGCCGGACACGCGCGTTGCCTGCTTCCGCTGGAGGATGAAAAGCGAATCGGTGATGCTGCTAAAACGATTGTAGAAAATGATCTTTCGGTACGAGACGCAGAAACGCTGGTAAAAGAGCTGATGAACCCGTCAGTAAAGCAGCCCAAGATCGCAAAAAAGAAGGCGGTCATGCCTGTGGAAATGAAAGAGGCACAGGAGGAGCTTTCCAATATTCTTTCGACGAAGGTACAATTGGTGGGAACGCAGCAAAAGGGAAAGATATCCATCGCGTATTACAGCAGCGAACAGTTGGAAGAATTATATGAATTTCTGAAAAAGATGTGATGATGTAACGGAGGGAGCGCATGAGCCGGCAAATAGAAACGGTATACCATTATTGCAGCGTCGAGAGCTTTTACGGTATTATCTCCAACAGTACATTGCGGTTGTCCGATATTGATAAAAGCAATGATTATATGGAGCGCAAATGGTTGCAGCGGTTTATTTTGGAGACAGCGCTCGAAGAATATGAGAAAAAACCGTTTTCGTTTTCTTTTATAGACGAAGAAAGGGAATATAGCGGACGTGACGCGGTGTCAGAGCTTATCGGCTATGAGCTCAAAAGCACCGGACAGCACTGGTACGATGACTTTATTACCTATGCGATCTGCTTTTCGCAGCAGAGTGACAGCTTAAGCCAGTGGAGAGGTTATGCGGACGACGGAAACGGCGTATGTATTGGGTTTCGTCCTGATAAGTTGCGCGAAAAACTGGTCGACCTTTCTGATACCAAAGAGGAGCTTCATACGTTTCAATTTCAGCCGATCCGCTATACGGAGCAGGAACAAAAGGACATGATCCGACCATATATCCGCAGCATACTTGATATTACGGTCGATCTGCTGAAGCAAAAGGAACAGCCAAAAGGAGAGATCATCAAACTATTTCGGGCAATCAACGGACAAAGCGCGTTTTGTAAAAATCCGGCTTTTGATGAAGAACAGGAATGGAGATTGGCGGTCAATTTTCCGTTACCTACGATCAACGCGCCTGAAAAATTTGAAAAACGTTCCCAACGCGTTGCGCAAAATGATTTGTTTAGTCGGATCAAGACGATTGTTGTAGGAAAAACGATCAAGTCGTATGTGGAATTAAATTTGCAAAATGTTGGGATGGACGCGTTGACAAGTATTCGTTTAGGCCCTAAGTGCAAACTTTCCAAAAATGATATAAAGCTCTTTTTATATAGTGAAGGTCTTTATCTGCCGGACCAAAATATTTTGACATCGGCGGCGACTTATCGATAAAAAGGAAAACATGAAGTTAAAACGGGAGAAGTTAAAAGAATTTTTTAGGGGAACTGCGCTTGATGTATATTTAAACGAGGTGCAAGCCCGTAATTATGAGAATCTAAAGTGGTTTTCGCTGCTTGGGATTTTAATGATGTGCTTTTCGGTTGTTTTTGGACAGTTGATGCGCAACACGTTAACGTTTAATACAGAGTTTTTCATTCTTTTTGTTTATTTTCTGCTGATGTTTATTGTCGTTCGTTGTACAAAAAAGTATGCGAGGCACAGCACGGGAGCATTTTACTTGTGGGTGACGCCGTTGATGGTTGCGGGCATCTTTATGGGGACATTTCTGGACCCAATGCAACCATCTATCACAATTATGGTGTTCATCTGCGTACTCCCTTTGTTTATCTTGGATAAGCCGTGGCGCATTGTATTATACATTACGATGATAGCCGTTGCATATACCGTTTGCTGTTTGATTGCGAAAACGAGAGAAATGTTTATTGCGGACATGATTGATCTCGTGTTATTCTATGTTCTCGGAATTGGCGTCAATTGCCTGATTTTGAGGGACAGAATTTATAATGTGGAATATGCGGCGAATATGAGGCTGGTTTCGGAGCGTGATTCGCTCACCCAAATTTACAACCGTGGAGCCGGAGAAGCAAAGATTAAGTCTTTGATCGATCAAGGAATTGGCGGGTTGTTTTGTATTCTGGATGTGGATGATTTTAAATCCATTAACGATCAGTACGGTCACAGTGCCGGAGATGAGGTGCTTAAAACCGTTGCAAACAGTATGCAGAGTTTTTGTCAGGGAGAACATGTTGTGATGCGTATGGGCGGCGATGAATTTGCCGCTTATATCACAGAGGTAACGGATATACAAAGAGGACGGGATTGTATGGAGCGGTTGCTGAAAAGCATTGGTCAAATAGCACTTCCAAAAGCCCCCGGCTTTCGTATTGCGGTAAGTTTGGGCGGCACATTCTTTCAGACTGCAATGAAAAAGAGTTTTGAACAACTTTATCATGAAAGTGACAACGCTCTTTATCAGGCAAAAAGGAACGGAAAAGGGCAATATATCCTTCACGCGGAATAAAAGATTTAAAATAGCTTGACAATTGAAGACGGTATTACTATAATCGTAGTAATAAAACTATTGCAATCGTAACAAATCTAACGAGGGGAAAACCATGAAAACGACATTAACAACGCCTGAGTGGGCAGTGATGTCTGCGCTGTGGGGAAAGCAGCCGCAGACGCTTTCTGAAGTGATACGCTCTATGGGCGACAGTGTCGCGTGGAGCTATACAACATACGCGACATATCTGTCGAAACTTTGCAAAAAGGGCTTTGTAGGGTTTGATCTAAAGGGCAGGGATAAGTTTTATTATCCGCTTCGCGCACAAGAGGAGTGTATTCGTGAGGAAAGCCGGAGTTTGCTTGAGAAGATGGACGATGCAGCAGCAAAGCAGTTGCTTGTTTGTATGATACAGCAAAGCAAATTGACGAAACAGGATCAAAAGGAGCTAAAGGCGTTGATCGACGAGCTTTCAGAAGGAAGTGAATGATATGGCGGTGATTCTTGAGACATTGCTTAGCGTTTCCGTATATGCGGCAATTATTTTTTGCGCGATTATGCTATTCAAGAAACTTGCAAAAAACAAGATTTCGCCGGTATTACAGTATGCTCTATGGCTGATTTTAGTCGCAAGACTTGTCTTTCCTTTTACGGTGGATAGCGGATTTCACTTCTATACTGCACCACCTGTACAAATGGAATTTCAAAATTTGGAAAGCGCCTCGCAGGGAAACGGGACATCGAATATATTGCAGTCAGAAAAAAACTCTGCTAAGGCAAAAAGAACAGATGTATTCCCGCGTACCAATACACAAATTTCGGCCGGTGAACCAAGCAGCACAGAAATCCGGGGGAATGTTGATGCGGGTCTGAAACAAAACGAGCAATTTTTGCTGACAAAATTAAGCACAGAGCAAACGGTGGTATTGCTATGGATCTTGGGCGTTGGGTTTGTCATGGTAATGCTCATCGGTTGTAGAACTCACATAGTACGCCGGATGAACAGGGGCATGGTGCTCCCAAATGAGCGCATTGGCATGATAATGGAATCATGTAAAAAAGAGCTGGGAATCCGAGGTAAAATACCACTGCGCTTATGTGCGGCACTTTTAACTCCCGCTCTTACTGTATCATTTCGCCCAAAGCTGCTGTTGCCACTTGATCTATATTGCGAGAACGATATGGTGCTGCGCTGTGCAATTTTACATGAACTGACACACTATAAGCGCGGGGATTATATTTTGCGCCTCGTGATGAATGCCTTAAAGGCGGTGTGGTGGTTTAACCCGATTGTGTGGCTTGCAGACAGACAGATCGTACTTGACATGGAGACGGCGTGTGACAGCATGGTGGTTAAGCATATGAAAAAAGATGAAAAAAGGCAATACGCAAATATAGTATTAGAGATGTTTTCGGCAGAAAAGGGAGGAAGATATATACTTGGAATGGCTCTCGGCAGCTCAAAAAAAGTTGCTGAACAAAGAATAAGAGGGATATATATGAAACAAAAGACGAAACGCAGCGCGAAGCTTGCGGCAGTAATATTAGCAGGAGTAATGGGAATTGCATGCTTCACAACGGCATGCTCACCGGCACAGGCGGCAGATACTCAATCCCCCGCGCCAACCGAAACAATGCAGGCGGAATCGGCAGGATTGGTACATATCAAGCAAACGCTGGATACAGAGCAAGCAAATATAAAAATAGAGATTGACGCAGATGTGCTTGCGCCGGACGCGCAAAGCATTCCGCAGCGGTCCTATGAGGTGCGATCGTTCACGCAGCAGGATGCAGACAACGCGATCTTGGCGTTAATGGGCGGCAAAGAGCTATACGCGCCCATTCGTACGAAGGCGGATATCCAAAAAGATATCGATAATATGGATCCGGCTGGGGTACGTACGATTGAAGAATGGAAAGAGGAGCTGAAAACTGCGCCTGAAACGCCGGAGAAGCTTCCGGCACAGACTACATTTGAGCATGTTTCATTCGCAGGTGAAGATATCGGAGACGGTATTTTGCAGCACAGCTTTACGGTCGAGCAGGATCAAATCGTGGTATGGGCAGATGCGGGAGATTCGCACGATGTGTTTGAGATGCGCACCAATTCTAATACGGCTGACGGAGGTTGGATGACATTTCGCAGCGGATTTTTGGATTTTAATACAGAAGGTACAACAAAACAGCTCTGGACAGATAATGGGATCACATACGAGGGTGACGCACGCTCAATGGATATGACGCGCGAACAAGCAGAGCAGCTTGCGATAAAAACAGCACAAGCACTGGATCCGGCGATGACGCTTGCATTTACAGAGATGATTCCTGTTGTTGATTGGGTTGATATTAGCAAGGAAGAATGGGAAAATGATCCGGAAGCTGCAGGTCAAAAAGCAGACGGACAGCGTACGCAGGCGATGACTCAGGCGGAAAATGCGCCACAAGTATACCGTTTTCACTTTACGCGAAGTATTGATGGTGTGCAGGAGACGTATACTGATGCAAATGCTTACTATTATGAAAGTAAGGAACAAAATATTGTAGGCGAGTATAATAAGTTTGCCGAGTATGAGCAGATGAGCATTACGATTGGCGATGATGGAATTTTGGAAGCCGACTGGTTTGCGCCGGGGATGATTGGACAGCCGTCAGGAGATGGAGCGCTGATTTCTGTTGACGACGCAATCCGCGTGATGCAATATAATCTATTGAAAACAGATAGTAATCTGGGAGGTTATGTGGGCAGTGTGAGCGGGCTTTCGGGCAGTGCGAATATCCAAGAGATCCGTCTTGGCTACGCTCGTGTTATGAACGAGGATGAAACCTTTAAGTTTGTTCCTGTCTGGGATTTCTTCGGCGCGTTTGCGTTGGAGCAAAATGGGCAGCAAATGAAATTGTATAATACCTATTCCAAAATGGGGAATCGTACCAACAGTTTATTCAGCGTAAACGCGCTTGACGGTTCTATCGTATTTCGCAGAGAGTACCCGTTTTGGCTTACGGCGGAGGGCATTGAAATGGCGCAGCCTTCGTCGGAAGTGACGGATGCAGTGCCGGCGCCGGCTATGACGGAAACGGAACCAATCTCGCCCCCGCAGCCGTCCGCTATGGAAGACCCCCTTCCGACGCCGACGCCGCAGCCTGCTTTGCCTTCGGGCGAGTCGGCTCCGGTTTTGCCACCGAAACCCACGCCCGAGCCTACGCCCACTCCCTCCGCGGCAACACGTTGACCCGTAAAAAACATAAAACCGAAAAGAAGAAGCGGCAACGCTTCTTTTTTTCATATAAAAAGATTGACAAATAAAAACCACGACGCTATATTGTATATATAGTATATATACAATTATTAAACGGAGGATTGGATGAGTGGATATCATCATCAGCAACTCCAGCGGAAAGCCGATCTATGAACAGATCACCTCTCAGATCAAAAATATGATCTTATCAGGTGTGTTAAAAGAGGGGGACGCCCTTCCATCCATGCGGCTGCTGGCAAAGGAACTAAGGATCAGCGTAATTACCACAAAACGCGCGTATGATGATTTGGAACGCGACGGATTTATTGAAAGTTTCACGGGAAAAGGAAGCTTTGTCGCCAAAAAGAACATGGAATTTGTGCGCGAAGAGCAGCTAAAAATTGCGGAACTGCATTTGAAAAATGCGGTGGATACTGCAAAAAGCAGCGGTATTTCTCTTGGTGAACTGCGCGAGATCCTGGAAGTACTCTACGACGGAGAAGAATAATGGAAAGTATCGAACTGAAACATGTAAGCAAACAATATAAAGATTTTGCACTGCAAGACGTCAACTTTTGTGTACCCAAGGGCAGTATTATGGGGTTGATCGGCGAAAATGGTGCGGGAAAAACGACGACCATCAAATTGATCCTCAATATGATCAAGAGGGACGAGGGTAAGATTCATATACTGGGAATGGACAATCTGGAGCATGAACGTGATGTGAAATCACAGGTAGGCGTAGTGCTTGATCGGGTTAGCTTTAACGACCAGCTCAAGCTAACAGAAGTAGCGTCTATCATGCGGGCGATTTTCAGCGAACAATGGGATGACGTGTTGTTTTTAGAATACGCGGAGAAATTCCGGCTGCCGCAGGATAAAAAGATCAAGACGTTTTCCCGCGGAATGGGTATGAAGCTTTCTATTGCGGTGGCGCTTTCGCATCGTCCTAAGCTATTGATCCTAGACGAGGCAACAAGCGGGCTGGACCCGATCGTCCGCAGCGAGATATTGGACGAGTTTTTGGATTTCATACAGGATGAGGAGCATTCGGTACTGATTTCCTCGCACATCACAAGTGATCTCGAGAAAGTCGCGGATTACATCACGTTTATCCATAACGGAAGAGTCGTTATGTCAGAATCCAAAGACAAAATGTTGTACGAATACGGGATTTTAAAATGTGGCGAACAGTTCTTTCAAACATTGGACAAAAACGATATTGCCGGATATCGTAAGTCAAATTTTGGTGTGGAGGCGCTTGTGCGCGATCGTGTAAGCGTGGCGAGAAAGTACGATGGTGTGGTCGTTGACAGCGCGACACTCGAGGACATCATGCTCTTCACTGTGAAAGGAGAGCAACAATGAGGGGATTGCTGGTAAAAGATATTCTGGGAATGAAAAGTTTTTTTAAATTTTTTCTTGTGATGATAGCAATATGCACGGTTATTGCGGTCGCTTCAGAGAGCGGAGCTTTTTCGGCGGGGATTGTAGCCAGCGTGAGCATCTTTATTGGTGGTATGATGGGTTTTACATCCTTTGCTTATGATACTGCGTATGGCTGGGACAGCTATGTGCTGACAATGCCATATACGCGCAAGCAAATCGTGTTATCCAAATATTTGTTTTCATTGCTGATAACAGGAATTGGTGCAGGGCTTGGTCTTTTGCTGAATATGGTTTTGGTTGCAGCCGGGGTATCGGCACAAGATGCGTCCATGTGGAAGGTTCTTGCATTGTTGTTTTGCATGGTGGGGATCTTCATCAGCATCATGATTCCGTTGGTATTTCGTTATGGCATTGAAAAAGCGCGTATTATCGTAATCATTGTTTTTATCGTTCCTTTTATGCTGCTTGCAACGCTCGGCGGCCAAAACGGAGCGAGCGGTATGCTGGATGTAATCGATCAAATAACTTTGTGGCTGCCGTTTGCCGCGATTGGGGCGTTGGTCGTTTCCTATTTTATTGCGGTGCATGTCTACACAAATAAGGAAGTGTGAAAATGAAAGGTTTATTGCTAAAAGACCTTTTAGGAATGCGCAGCTACCTGCTGATATGCTTTGGCGTTTTGATCACATTGCTGGTTTTGATAAACCTTAACGGAGCGGAGGACGCACAGGGATTTACTGTCGGATGCTGCGCGCTGCTTGGAGGAATGATGTGTCCCGCGTCGTTTGGGTATGACAACAAATTTGGCTGGGATAATTATGTTCTTACACTTCCATATACAAAAAAGCAGATCGTGTTTTCTAAATATCTGTTCGGATTACTGTTAATGGGCGTATGCACCGCGATAGGAATACTGATAAATTATATTTTTGTATTGTTCGGCGTTGCTGTTTTCGGTAGTGACAGCGTTTCTATAGCGGTAGGTATCGTTTCTACCACTGTCATTATGATTGGGATAATGGTACCGCTGATCTATCGGTTTGGGGCGGAAAAAGCACAGGCTGCCATTGTTGTGATTAGCGTGGCGGGGTTTATGCTGTTGGCGAGAGGATTTATGTGGCTGCAACAAGCAGGGATGCGTCAGTTTCTTGATAGTACTGTGATGCTCTTGCCGTTTATAGCAGCGCTTGTGTTGTTATGTTCTTACTTTATTACCTGCCGCATCTATCAGGAAGAGCGGCAGGAATATAAGCAAGTGAAGCAGTTCTCAAAGCTTCACCTTAAATAAGGATCATAAAAAAGCCCGTGCAGCTTGCTTTGCCGCACAGGCTTTTTGCATATTTATGACAATAACAAATAGAGCAACGCTATACAATGCCTGATATCCCTGCGAGAAGAAAGTTATTGTGATAGAAGAACGATACAAAGGACGAATCGTTCAGGATATCAGAGATGATTTCCGTAGGCATAGAAACAAGGATCACGGGAATGATCATGAATAAAGCAAACATACCCAAGAAACCGCGCAATGCGCCAACGCCTCCGCCGATCAGACTATCGAATTTGCGCAGCACGGGAAGCGGCGAAGCATAGTTATAAGCGTTGACCAAGAGCGCGATAATGATGCGCGCGATGATATAGATCACCAAAAAAGAGAAGATATTGACAACGACGTTTGTGATCGTATAGCTGACGTATTCGGAAACCGTATGTAATCCGGCAGATTCAAACACAGTACCGGCCATGTTTTGTGAAACAAGCTGGTCAAAAGGCGCGGGCAGATTGGCGGTAGAAACGACTTGATCGATCTGCGTTTGGGACATCGTTGTTACAAGCATATTTCCCGAAGCTTTCAGTTGATCGACACCATTGGTGAAATACAAAAGGAATTTGTAAAAAGGTCCGTTGGAAATCGCTTGTGACATCAACGGGCTGAATACAAAACCAATGATCCACGAAAGCGCCATGCCGATCGTGTTGGAGACAGAAATCAAAAACCCTTTGTGGAATCCCTGCAATATATAGATTGCGATTAGAAACAGCACAATCCAATTCAGTATACCCATAGTTCCCCCTAGTTCAGATGCATGATATAGCTTTTAGTCTGATCCCAAACGACAGCGATATCGCCCGAAAGCTGTTTGACAGTGGAGATGGTCTGGTCAAGCTTTACGGATTTATCCGGTTTGCCATCCGGCGTATACGAATAAATTTCGTTTGGTGTATAGGCAAAAAGCTTGGTCTGTGAAAGAGCGAGTGAAAACACGTCGCGCGGTAAATGTACAGTCTGATAGCTTAGATCACTTGCATAGATGCGTGTGGACTCGATGGTTGCGAGATTGGCGCGCGAAATATAAGAAATTTTTAAATTAGTACCGTCGAGGCTCGCGTTCGTGGGCTGCCACCCGTAGATCAGCGCGTCCGCCTGTTTTGCGCCCACATAGCTGTAGGACAACAGATTGTTGCTTCCCGAAGCAAAAATCGAATCTGATGTAACATACACTTTTTCAATGACCTGCGTATTGATTTCGATGCTGCCCGTAATGGAACCGTCTGTTTTGTAGGTTGTAATATAAGAAACGGGAACGACTCCGGAGCTGTCAAGGGAAAGCACCCAGAACAGATCACCGCCTGTGTTGAACCCAAAATCGAGCACCGGTTTTGCCGCCAGCTCAATACGCTGTGCGGCAGGTTCGCCTTTATTGTTAAACAAAGAAATATAATACTGCATGACCCCTGTTTCGTCTGCCGCGCTTGTCAACGCCGCGACGGCGGTGTTTGAGCATCGCGCGCTCAGCACGTCCGAATCCAGGGAGGTGGAAAACAGGGGCTCCTTCTCAAAAGAAAACGCCTGAAGCGATTTTTGAGCATATAAACAAATGATCTGGTCAGAGCACGTGACCTTCGGGTCAACAAGCTCCTGCTTTAAATCCCACACAGAAGAACCGTTCTGGTCAAGCAGATAAAGCGTACTGTCTGTGACATATAGAATGCCTCCTGCGCTGGCGACGGTCGTATCCGGCAAACGCGTTTCTGTTTCTTTGAGGAGCGGCTTGGAAAACGAAAACTCCGTAAAATTATCGAGAAACAATAAAACCCCGGCCACAGCCAAGATCACAATAATAATAACGATCAATATAGACGTGCGCCTGCGCATTCTTTTATGACGCGATGGCTTTAAATACATATACTACCCTCTGTCGCCGCATGCTGTCGGCAATCTGTGTGCCCGCATACGTTTTTTCTGTAGAAAAATCCTGCAACTTATAATATTCTGGGAAAAACCCTCAAATCCTTTATTTTTAATAGTATTGTACCATAAAATTCCTGCTCGTTGTGCTATAATGTGGTATAATACAAAATAAATTAACAATTTAAATGATGTTGCAAAGTGGTTTAGGCGCCATTCTTTGCAAAAACATGGTGAAAAAATGCATATTACAAAAATGCACGGATTGGGGAATGACTTCATTGTAATAGACGAACAGGAGCTGCCGTCAGGGCAGGATGTTTTTGCGCTTGCGCGCGCGCTGTGCGCAAGGCACTTAAGCGTAGGCGCGGATGGATTATTGCTGGTTGGTGAAAGCGATGTGGCTGATGTGCGTATGCGTATCATCAATTCTGACGGTTCGGAAGCGGAGATGTGCGGAAACGGGATTCGTTGTTTTGCGCGTTATGTGTATGATCGCGGCATTGTTAAGAAAGCGCATATGGATGTGGAAACTTTGGCCGGCGTGATCAAGCCGGAACTTGTGCTCAGTGAGGGAGTTGTGCGCGCTGTGTGTGTAGATATGGGCAAACCTTCGTTTGACCCGTTGAAAATCCCTGTGAATACGCCGGATCCAATGGATTTTGAAATAGCAACGCAGTATGGGAAGGTGCGCGCCTCAAGTGTACTGATGGGTGTACCGCATACCATTGTTTTTGTAAAAGATATGGACATGGTTTCCATTGAGGCGCTGGGGCAAGAGATCGAAACGCACGCGCTTTTTCCCCGCAGGACAAATGTTGATTTCATTCAGGTGCTGGATCAGAACACGGCGCGTATGGAAACATGGGAGCGTGGCGCAGGGCGAACGCTTGCGTGTGGCACAGGCGCGACAGCCGCGGGGATCGTTATGCATAAAAAAGGGATCATGGGACCGCGGGTTGATATCCGCCTTTTTGCCGGTACGCTGCACATAGAGCAGCTGCCGGACGGACGCGCGATGATGACGGGCGCGGCGGAATATGTGTTTGACGGTGAGATAAAATGAATATTGCGCTCGGCGCGCCGCAGCAAAGACTGCTTGCTTTGCTCAAACAGTCGGGGGTGTCGCCCGTGTATCTGGTTGGCGGATATGTGCGAAACAAGCTGCTGGGGTTTCCGTCGGGGGATTTGGATATCGCGTCCCCGTTTCCGCCGCAAGAGCTTGCAAAAATCGAGTCGCCCGAGGTAGAGCTTGCGAAGCGTACCTATGGATTGGGTACGCTCGTCATAAAACAATGCTTTGAGGGTCGGGTATATCCTTACGAATATACCGCCTTTCGCTGTGACAATTATGGTCGGGGCGGCGCTCATGTGCCGCAAAACGTCGTGTTTACAACGGACATAAACGAAGACGCGAAACGCAGAGATTTTACGATAAACGCGCTTTATGCGGATGAAACAGGAAAGGTAACAGACCCGACAAAAAAAGGACTTTTGGCGCTGCGTGATCAAAAGATCGTGCAGGTATGTGCGGACACGCTTAGTCAGGATGCGCTGCGAATATTGCGTATGGTGCGGTTTGCCTGCCAGCTTGGGTTTACAATAGAAGAGGAAACATATGCCTGCGCAAAAAAATATGCACACCAGCTGGAAGATATTTCCAAAGATCGCATTCGGGAGGAATTTATTAAGATCCTTTTGTCTGATGCGTTATATGGCAAACGGGATGCGATTCTAAAAGGGCTGCATCTGTTAAAAGATCTGGGGGCGTTTCGTTTTATTTTTCCGCGGTTGCTGGAAGGGGAAAATGTAAAACAAAGCGAAATGTATCATGCATACGACGTACTGGAGCACAGCCTTAGGACGTGCGCGTGTACGCCGCCGGATTTGACCACGCGGCTTGCGGGCTTGTTGCACGATATCGGAAAACCGGAAGCGGTCAAGCATGGCGGAAAAATGTATGGACATGAACGGCTGGGCAAGACAATGGCGGAAGAAGCAACAGCGTCTCTGCGGTTTGAAAAAGCGGTGACACAGGCTGTTGGTGAGCTGGTGGAAAGTCATATGTTTGATCTAAACAATACGGCGCATAAAAAGGCCGTGGTGCGCATGATCACGAAGCTTGGCGAACAACAATTTTTGCGTTTGTGCGACTTGCGTGAGGCGGATTTTGCCGGATCGGGCAAGGGGAATATCGCGGACTCTGCACAAAAGTGGCGCAAGTTATTAAAGGAGTTGCTCGAGCAGAACGCGCCCATCGACAAAAAGTTGCTTGCTGTAAACGGAAGCGACCTGAAAAAAGAGCTGGGAATACCGCAAGGAAGGCAGATAGGTACGTTGCTTTTTAAGCTGCACGAGTATGCGGTGAAAAAACCGTCTCAAAATAACTACAAAAGTTTGATCAGATATGCTAAAATAGTAAATACGCGTGACGGAGCAGAGGAAAGCGGTCATAAAAGCCGTTGAACGATCCGTTTGCAGTTGGAGGGAAACAAACGTGTTTGAACAGATCAGCATCAAAAATTTCTTGAATAGGGAACACATGGGCGAATATGCCGAAGTGGAATTTGATACGTATATCGACGATCGTGGGAAAGAAGAAGTACAGGATGTGCGTCTTCCCGTCCATTATTATGAAGCGGGAAAAGGCGATCCGCTTATTATGGTGCACGGGATCGGACAATCGCTGTACACATGGCGAAACAATTTCCGTGAACTTTCCGAGTATTTCCATGTATATGCGATAGATCTGCCGGGGCACGGGTTTTCCGGCAAGCCTCAAATGAGCTACAGCATTGAAGAATTTGCGCTTACCATAGAAGCGTTTATGAATGTGATGGAGTTGCCGTCCGCGCATTTTTGCGCGTTTGGCGAAAGTGCGGCGTATGTGCTTGATTTTGCGATACATAACCCCAAACGGACAAAAAAGATTGTTCTGGTCTCGCCGATGGTGTCGGTAGGTGTAAGTGCGGGACGTGGCAAGGGTCTTCAGTCGGCGCTGGGTACGACGGCAGGCAGGATGATGCTTAATCAGGGTATGGTACGCACTACGCTTGAGGATTGTTACTTTGACCGTACCTTGGTAACGTCTGAAGTGGTGCAGGAATATGCAGCAGGTCTTATGGATCGCGATTTTAAAGTGATTTCCAAAATGTGTGTCGGGAATTTTATTGATGATGGCGTGGTGGCAAACATGCATTTGTTGAAAAATCCTATGCTTGTGGTACTTGGTTCAGAAGATAAGATCACCGGCGGGAGCAAGGGGGAGTTTTTGAAACTGCCCATTGCCAATGGAAGCGTGCTTACCGTGCGCAATTGCGGTTTTTTTGTACATGAAGAGAAACCGGAAAAGGTCAATGAAGCAGTTGTGAAATTTTGTTTGGCGAAAAAGCAGCCAATGACCGAGGAATCATAAAAGGGCGGAAAATGGAATATGATCAAATTTACGCTGGATGAACAGGCTTTTTTGCCTGTTCCCACTATTTTTATTCAAAAATATATGTGCGACGCGCCGCCGGAATATGTAAAGGTGTTTCTTTATGGACTGTATCTGGCAAACGGTGGCGGTCAGCTGGCGGAGACTGAGCTGGAAGATGAGCTGCATATGTCTTTTACGCAGATCGAGGCGGCGCTCAATTATTGGTGTCTGAAGGGTCTGATGGTCAAAAACGGCTCCAGGTATGAGTTTACTGCCGGAAAACCGCGCGAGGAAGACACAGGCAAAAAGAAGCGCGCACCGCTTTACGAGATGCAAAATTTTAATAATATGCTGCGCACGGTGTTAAACCGTGATCTGACCCCAAGCGAGCTTACCGGCATTTATGACTATACAGATGTATTTGGTCTGCCGCAGGAGGTTGTTTTGGCGTTGGTAGAATATTGCGCGCAGGCGCGTGGCAACAGGATCAGCATCGCCTATCTGGATAAGGTGGCGGAGGCGTGGAGCGCGGAGGGAATCAAAACGCTTGAGCAGGCACAGCAAAAGATTGAAGAACATAAAGCAGTGTCCGGCGGAGCAAATAAGCTGATGCGTTTGATGGGGCTGCATGGAAAATATCCGGGCAAAACTGAGATGGAATTGTATAATAAATGGACGGAAAAATGGGGATTTACCCATGAAGCCATTGAATATGTGATGAAGGACAGGGAGTTTTCAAAAGACCAGCCCTTCAAATATCTGGATGCGATCTTGCGTTCGTTATACGACCGGGGGATCACCTCTTCGCGCAAGATCAGCGAGCATTTCAACGCGCAGACGCGCCGCAGGGACGCGATCAAAGAGGTGCTAAGCGCACTCGACTATTCGCGTATCAATGTAACGCCGCGTTACGAAAAATTTTACAGCGAGTGGGAACAGGCAGGGTTTTCCCATCCGACGATCCTTCTTGCGTGTATGCAATCTGCCAATATGGGCAGCCGCAAATTTGAATCGGTGGACAGCTTGCTAAAGGAATGGGCTGTTCTTGGTCTGGAGAGCGAGGAGGATATCAAAAAGAACCTTCGCAAACAAAATACGCTTGACCGCAAAATCAAGCAGGTTTATGATTGCGCGGGCGTTACAAAAGCAATCGCCGACGCTGACCGCAAAAGTTATATGCTGCTGACAAAAGAGAAGGGGCTTTCGCATGATGTCCTTTTATATGCGGCAGAATTAAGCTCGCTGTTTAACGATCCGCTTTCGTATATGCGCAAGGTGCTTGCCGCGTGGGCGGAGGAGGGTGTTGATACGCTCGAAAAGGCGAAAAAGCAAAACCTAAGCCGCGCGTTTGCCGATGCAAAAGCAAAAAAATCTTTTGAGCAGCATCAATATACGCAAGAGGACAAAAAGCAGCAGGAGCTGAAGGAATATCGAGAAATGGAGCGGCTATATGGCAAATAAGACCATAAGTGACCTTTTGGCTGATTTTGAGTTAAAACATGCGCGTAAAAAGCATGCAAACGAAAATAAGCGTGCGAAGCATAAAGAAATACAGCAATTGGAATCGGAAAAACGCACGCTTCTTTTAAAAAAATTAGAGTGTGCTTTTTTAGTCGACGGAGATTCAGACCAATATGACCCGGAAATACAAGCGCTGGAAAAAGCGCAAAAAGAAATAGAACAGAAGCAGGGTATATCTGCCGCATACGATTGCCCGTTGTGTGAAGATACCGGGATCGTAAACGGACAATACTGCCATTGTTTTTTAAAAGAGGTCTATTGCCAGATCTATCATGCAATCAGAATCGATGCATTAGCGTCACAGGATATGGACATGACGGTGTTCGATGACACAGAAGCGATCGTGGACGATCTCACACAGCGTGATTTGGTGAATATGGTATACAAGATCGGGGATCGCTATATTTCTGACTTTCCAAATACCCAAAAGCAGAACATGCTTGTGCTGGGCAAGACCGGTCTCGGAAAAACATGGTTTTTGCATCATATGGCTGTCCACGCGGATCGAAAAAAGATTGATACATGCCTGATCCGTTCGACCGCTTTGTTTGAAGCTTTTTTTAAGCATCGTATGGGGGAAGAGATTCCGCTTGATTTTTTGAAAAATGCAGAGCTGTTGATGATCGACGATCTGGGAACAGAACCTATTACCCAAAATGTAACGATAGAATATTTTTTTGATTTGCTTAATTATCGTATGGAAGAAAAAAAGCATACGGTCGTTGCTACCAATATTGATGATTTGCAAAAAAGATATGACGACAGGATATATTCAAGGCTGAAGGACACGAACAGATGCCTGACGCTTCGATTCAGCGGGCAGGATCTGCGGCTGAAATAAAACGGGATGTTTCCCGACTCGAAAATTGTGGTATCAAAAAGGTAATATATAAAAGGTTAGGTAGAAAATGATGCGCATCAGGATCTTAAAAAACGGTCCTTATGAAGTGAGCGGGGGCGTTCCGCTGAAAAAAATGGTGATCGGCGCAAACGAACAGGGGGAATCCACGCACTGGATTGATGGCGAATACATCAAAACAGGGCAGACTTACCGGTTATGCCGGTGCGGGCAATCAAAGCATATGCCTTTTTGTGACGGCAGCCATGCAAACGGTTTTGACGGAACGCAAACAGCGGGACATGCGAAATACGAAGAAGCGGCTATCCGCTATCAGGGCGATGGTATGGAGTTGCTTGATCAGGAAGAGCTGTGCGCGGTCGCGCGTTTTTGCGATGTTGCCGGTAGCATCTGGAATCTGATCAATGATAAAGAAAATATTGAGATCGCGGTGCAGCAATCATGTGATTGCCCATCCGGAAGGCTAACCATCGTCACGGAGGACGGGACACGCATAGAACCGGAATTTGCGCCGGAGATCGCATTGATATGTGATGAGCCGGAAGAAAAAATGGGACCGATATGGGTGCGTGGCGGGATTGAGATCGAGGCGGAGGACGGAACGATATTCGAAACACGTAACCGGGTCACATTGTGTCGGTGTGGACAGTCTCGAAACAAGCCGTTTTGCGATGCAATGCACATGGAACTTGATGAAGAATAAAAAAAGAGGCGCTTGCGCCTCTTTTTTATTTCAACTTATGGGAACGATAAAATTCTTTGAGCTTAGCAGTGTCGATATTTGGCAAATCACGCAGCATGCTCATTTGATTACTCCTCAGATAAGTTTATGCCTCAGCTTTTCTATGACGGGCTCGTTGAGTCCTGCCTGTAGCAGATAGTTTTCCGTTGTATGATACTGCTGTTCTATATATTTTATTAATTTTCGCATAAAAGCAGGTTTAGATTGGAACACAAAATCAGGGACCTCGATCCCCGCTGCTTGTATCATTTTTTTCTGTTGTGTGAAAACGGGCTGCATATATTCTTCTGTGATGCTGTAATCCGCAACGACCGTATCAATATCTACGCCTGCGAGGGTGAGTAAAAGCATCGTCATAACGCCTGTGCGATCTTTACCCGCAGTGCAGTGATAGAGCGCGCACCCACCGCACTCCGCAAGTTTACGCAATACTGCAGCCAGCGTCGGTTTGCTGTTTTCGACCAATTGAACATACATCTCGGACATATTGCCGGGCATGTTTCCCTGTAAAAAAGAAGACTGTATATTGTCCAGCAAAGGAAAATTGATGTATTCCATCGCCTGATGATCGATAGCGTCCGGATTTCTTTTCGTCTCTGCTTCTGCGCGCAGATCGATCACAAGGCGTACGCCGTAATCGTATAAATATTTTCGGTCGTCTGCGTTCAGGTTAGCAAGGCTGTCAGCACGCAAAAACGATTTGTATTTTGTCGTCTTACCTTCTTTTGTAGGATATCCGCCCAGATCACGTACATTGTATGCCCCCTTAAGCGGTAGGGGCTGTGATATAAAATTCATGGCGCTTGCCCTCCTTGCCATGCTATAATAGTGCATCATGGTATATTATCTTTACTATTTACTGGCAATCAATCTCATTGCCTTTGCAGTATGCTTTATTGATAAACGCGCAGCGAGAAGGTCTAAACGCAGAATCAGCGAACAAACATTGTTCTTACTGTCTGTTTTTGGCGGGGCATATGGATTTCTGATTGGCATGCTCATATTCCGACACAAAACAAAGCATCTGAGCTTTCGCATTATGATCCCCCTGCTGTGTGTGATATGGACCGCGGGAACCGCGCTGATCATAAAGTATTGCCTGTTATAAAAACAGCGGGTGTTTTGAAACCCGCTGTTGTTTGTTATTCTTTTTATCTTCTGCGCGAAAGAAGAAATAAGCGAAGAAAGGACAGGAAGGATGCGAGCATTGCCGCAACATATGTCATGGCGGCGGCGTTCAGCATTTTTTTTGCTTCGCCTTGTTCTTGCAGGCTCAGCACGCCGGATGCCTGGATGTTTTCCATGGCGCGTTTGGAGGCATTGAACTCCACGGGCAGCGTGATGAGCTGAAAGATCACGACCGCGAAGTATACCCATGCGCCGATATCCACAAGCACCCCCATGTTTTCAGAAAACAACAGACCAATGAGGATCAACGGGAACGCAAGGCTGGTCGCTACATTGACCACAGGAACGATCGCGTTTCGTACGCGCATGGGACCGTATTTCTTGAAGCGCTGCAGCACATGACCGCATTCATGCGCCGCGATGGATACCGCCGCAACGCTATGCTTACTGTACACGCCTTCCGAAAGGCTTACGGTGTTGTTGCGCGGGTCGAAATGATCGGTCATCTGTCCTTCAATGGCCTGCACGCGCACACCGTCGATGTTGTTCTGCCGAAGCATCGTCTGGGCAAATTCTCTGCCGGTGACCCCGCTCGCTGCAGGAATTTCTGAATATTTCTTGTAGGCAGAACTGACCTTTGCCTGTGCCCAGATCGTGATGATGAACGCAGGAATGAGGATCAGCCATGTCCAGTCAAACCATAACAAAAATGGCATCTTTTTTCTCCTTTTACTATGTGGGCAGAAGCCGTATGTGTAAGCGGCATAGCCCGTTGATATCAGTATAGCACCTTTTTATGAACCATATATGATATATAAACGAAAAAGGGTCGCTTAAAAACACTTAACCGATAGGTACGAACGTGGGTTTCATATTTTCAAACGTGCAGATATATTTTGCGCCGCAGCTCTTTAACAGTTCACGCGCCTCTGCAAATTTGTGTCCGATTACGTCTGCGCTGTGACCATCACTGCCGATCGTTACGACATCGCCACCCAGATCGAAGAAACGTTTGATAATGGTGGGATGCGGCGTAGGATAGCCGTGAATGAAATAATTGCTCGTGTTGATCTCGATGCCGCGTCCCTTGTGGATCGCACTCAGCAGGATCTCATCCAGTAAATCAGGGAAATCTTGATATTGGAAGGGTGCGTCACCGGGGGCAAGCTCGCATCTGTCTAAATACTTATCGATGTAGCCGATATGCGCTATCACGCAATACTCTCCTTTGAAATTTTGCAGGTTGCTGAGCATTTCACTTAAATATGCCTCCTGCGCCTGTCGCAATGTACGTCCGGGGAACAGATCGCCGAAAAACGGGTCCTCGCCTTGTGCCGTATGCTGTGAAGCGAGAACAAAGTCGAATCCGCGACCGGAAATATCGTCCGCGATACGATCAAGCCAGTCGGGGAGAAGCGCAGCTTCCACGCCTGCGCGTATGTTTATTTCCGGAACAGCGGCGCGCGTCTTCCTAAGCTCGCTGAAATAAAGGTCAAAATCAAAATCCGGCTTTGCGTCGTCGTACGGATATCCGAGCTCGTGATGCTCGGTAAAGCAGATATCTGTAAAGCCCTTGTCGCGCGCGGTCTGCGCACATTTAAGCATGGTGTCATGTCCGTCGAACGATACGGTGGAGTGGATATGGTAATCAAACATAGATCAGCCTCGTTTCAAAATATTTTGCAATACCATTATACCATCAAAGGTTGGAAGTTCAAGCGTCACGGCAGTTTGATTCGCGGAGGAAATGTGCTATACTATATTGTATTTATTTCATGAATAACAAGCCGCCCGTACTGACGTTTTGCGGGATGTGCATTGTTAAATTTTTTACTTTAATGTTGAGGAGATTATGCAAAAGACATCGAAGGTACGTTATTTGTGCGAGGCAAGCCTGATCGCCGCGATCTATGCGGCGCTGACGCTTGTTTTGGCGCCGCTCAGTTATGGACCTGTACAGGTGCGTATTTCAGAGGCGCTGTGTGTGCTGCCCTTTTTTACACCTGCGGCTGTGCCGGGACTGTTTATCGGATGCATGCTTGCCAATCTTTATACTGCCGGGTTGGGGGTTATGGATATTGTGGTGGGGAGTCTGGCGACGCTCATAGCCGCAACGCTCACATGGCTGATCCGTAACAAGAGTAAGTGGCTGCTGCCGCTGCCAAGTGTTTTGATCAATGCATTTTTGGTGGCATGGGTGTTGGTTGCGCAGGGACAGACTCCCTTTCCTTACTGGGTCAATGTCCTAACGGTGGGGGCAGGGCAAGCGATAGCTTGTTATGCGGTCGGAATGCCGCTCTATTTCCTTTTGAAACGGTATCAAAAGACGATTTTCAAAAGAGTTTAATACGAAAGGAAAAGGTGTAACAATGAAGAAGATTTGCGTATTTGGATCCTCTTCGTCTGTGCTGGATCAAAGCTATTTTGACGATGCGTTTCTGGTAGGCAAGCTGATTGCCGAAAATGGATGGCAAATGGTTTTTGGCGCAGGAGATATGGGGATGATGGGTCATGCCGCTCGCGGTGTAAAGGCAGGCGGCGGAAAAATGACGGGTGTGATCCCGGAATTTATGAACCTGCCGGGTATTCCGTTTCAAGAGTGTGACGAGCTGATCGTTTCTCCATCCATGCGCGAGCGCAAATTCGTGATGGAAGAAATGGCGGACGCGTTCATCACAACGGCGGGCGGGTTTGGTACATTCGAGGAGTTGTGCGAGGTTGTTACGTTAAAGCAGCTGCGTCGGCATGAAAAAGCGATCATCATTTTGAATACCAACGGGTTCTATGACGAAATGATCGCAATGTTCGAAAAAAGCGTTGCGCAAAAGTTTGCAAAGAAAGAGGCGCTCAGCGTGTATCAAGTTGTAAACACGCCGCATGAGGCGATCGAAGCGATCAAGAATTACCAATACCAGCCCATGGGAAGTAAGTGGTTCACGCCGGACGCTCCCTAAAAGGATAGTGGCGAGGGGTCAGAAATGAGTAAATTACCGATGGGATTTCGCGAGATGTTTCAGAAGTCCGCATGTGCGTACAGGAAAAATTTTGGGAAGTTGTTTGTTCCGCTTTTGCTGTTTCAGTTGGTATTGCTTGTTCCGTTGATGTTTTTCACTATGCCGGGTACGGTTTCTGTAGCGCGCTCGGTTTTGTTGACGCTGTCGCAAACAGGCGGAAGCAGTTTGAGCTCTGTCATGGGTGTGCTGAGTATCGTTTTGTGTATTGCGATCTTTTTATCCCCGCTGATGGTTTCCAATGTTGTATATGTGATAGACAGCGACTATCATAACAGGGACATTACCTTTCGTGAAGCGGCGGCATATGCGAAGAAACGGTATGGAGGGATGCTCCGTTCCTATTTTGTGATCATCGTGCTGTTGATTCCTATCCTTATTTTGATGGGATGCGTAATTGGCGGCGGCGCATTTGTTGACGGTGTGCTAAAGCAAACGCTCGATCCGGGCGAGATCATCGCGGTGGTTTTGCTTGCGGCGGGCGCGTTACTGATATTGTTTGGCATCGTTTTTGTTCCATATACGGTGGCAGTTCAGCAAAAGGCAGGATTTTGTGCGGTGGTGATATCTTATCGATATGCGTTTTTAGGAAACTTTTGGAGCAATTTTACGCGTATCCTTACGGCTGCTGCGATTGTGGCGCTGGGTGGTGTCGTTGTCAACTGGCTGTCGCAGCTGCCCTTTCGCGAGCTGTATGAACTTTATCTGGTGGACCCGATGCTTGCGCTGAAAGATCCGCTGATGGTGTTTGTCATATTGCTGGCGTTTATGGCAATCGTTGTGGTTACACTTATTTTACCGTTTTGGTATGCGTTTACCTATAATACTTACCGGAACGCAAAATATGAATATGAGAAGAAATTTCCGCCGAAAGAGCGGGATAATGTTTGAAACAATAGAAGGAGAGAAAAAACAAATATGAGAGCGATCGTAAGCGTCCTCGGACACGACAAACCGGGTATTATTGCCAAAGTATCGAATGCGTTATATGGGGTAAACGCAAATATACTCGATATCACGCAGACAGTACTGCGTGACGAATACTTTGCCATGACTATGCTCATCGACTTAAGCGCTTTAAATGCATCGTTTGAACAGCTAAAAGAGACGCTGGATGCGGCAGGGGAAGAGATTGGCATGGACATCCGCCTGATGCGTGAAGAGATATTCAACAGCATGCACAGGATATAAGGGGCGGCGTGTTATGATAAATCAAAATGATATCTTAAAAACAATAGACATGATCTCTAAGCAAAACCTTGATATCCGCACTATCACAATGGGTATCTCTCTTTTTGACTGTGTGAGCGACAATGCAAAAACCGGCTCGCAGCGCGTGTACGAAAAGATCGTGCGGCAGGCAAAGCATCTCGTGTCTACGGGAGAAGCGATCGAGAGCGAGTTCGGTATCCCGATCGTCAATAAGCGGATATCCGTTACGCCCATATCGCTGATTTCGCAGGGATGCGGGGACTATCTTTTGTTTGCGAAGGCGATGGATAAAGCCGCAAAAGAGGTGGGTGTCGATTTTATCGGCGGATATTCGGCGTTCGTACAAAAGGCGGCAACGCAGGCGGAAAAAGACTTTATTGATACGATTCCAGACGCGCTGGCGCACACGGACATCGTATGTTCATCCGTTAACATCGGGACGACGCGCGCGGGTATCAATATGGACGAGGTGGCGCATATGGGGCGTATCATCAAAAAAAGCGCGGAACTGACGGCGGACAAAGACGGGATCGGCGCGGCGAAGCTTGTCGTGTTCGCGAACGCGGTAGAAGATAACCCGTTTATGGCGGGTGCGTTTCATGGAACGGGCGAGGGCGACTGTGTGATCAATGTGGGTGTTTCCGGTCCGGGTGTTGTGAAGGTAGCTCTGGAAAATAAAAAAGGACAGCCGTTTGACGAGATCGCGGATACGATCAAGCGTACGGCGTTCAACATTACGCGCATGGGACAGCTCGTTGCGCGCGAGGCAAGCCGCAGGCTGGGCGTTCCGTTTGGTATTGTTGATTTGTCGCTGGCGCCTACGCCGGCGATCGGAGACAGCGTTGCGTATATTCTCGAGGAAATGGGACTTGAAACGTGCGGCGCCCATGGTACGACGGCGGCGCTTGCTCTGCTGAACGACGCGGTCAAAAAGGGCGGTATCATGGCATCGTCCCATGTGGGCGGGCTTTCGGGCGCATTTATTCCCGTAAGTGAGGATGCGGGTATGATTCACGCGGTCAAAACGGGTGCGCTTACACTTTCCAAGTTAGAAGCAATGACGTGTGTGTGCTCGGTAGGGCTTGACATGATCGCGCTGCCCGGCGATACTCCCGATTATGTGATTGCGGCGATCATCGCGGACGAAGCGGCGATTGGTATGGTCAATACAAAGACAACGGCAGTGAGGCTGATTCCCGTGCCAAAGAAAAAGGTAGGCGAAACTGTGAACTTCGGCGGGCTTTTAGGGCACGCGCCCATCATGCCGTACAACACAAACTCCCCCCGGGAATTCATCGAACGCGGTGGAAGGATTCCCGCGCCGCTGCACGCACAGAGAAATTGACGCGTTACGCGTGAAAGCAAAACGTTTATTATTATCTCAAAGGAGATAAAGGAAATGAAAACAAGAGATCAAATCGAAAAGCAATATAAATGGATATTAGAAGACATCTATCCTTCAGACGATGCGTGGGAAAAAGATTACGTGGCTCTGGAGGAACTGATGAAGGGTGTTCCGGAGATTAAAAAGACGCTTACAAAGGATGCCAAAAGCCTTGCAAAGGCGCTCAAGGCAATGGAGAAGATGGAACACATTGCGGGAAACCTGTTTGTGTATGCCCGTATGCGCCGCGATGAGAACAACGCGAACACAACGTATCAGGCGATGACCGCGCGCGCGATGGATATCAATGTGCGCCTTGGCAGTGCGCTTTCCTTTGTGAGTCCCGCTCTGCTTGGGTTAAAACCGGGGGTGCTTGAAGGATATATCGCCGGCGTGAGGGATCACTGTAAGCACGGACGCAATCCTAAGACGTGTAAAAAAGGTGGGCATTGCGCAAAATGTGATAACAATATAAAGGGAAATGATAAGCTTGCGGACTATGATTTTATGTTAAAAGAGCTTATCCGCAGCAAGGAGCATGTGCTTTCGGGAAAAGAGGAAAAGCTTCTTTCCATGAGCGCGGATATCGCGGGTGCGCCCAAAGATATTTTTACGATGATCGACAATGCTGATCTTAAGTTTGGAAGTGTGAAGGACGCGGGCGGAAAACGCGTTGCGCTGTCGCACGGCAAATACATAGTAATGATGCAGAGTACGGATCGCGAGGTGCGCAAGAATACCTATAAGACGTATTATAAATCCTATCAGGGCATGATCAACACGATCAGCGCGGCATACTCCGCAAGCGTGAAAAAGGATGTCTTTTATGCGCGAGCGCGTAAATACGGCAGCGCGCTTGAAAAATCGTTGTTTTCGGACAATGTGCCGATAGCGCTCTACGACAATCTGATTGATACGATCCACAAAAATTTATCCACGATGCACCGTTATGTGGATGTGCGTAAAAAAGCGCTTAAGCTGGACGAGCTTTATATGTATGATATCTATGCGCCGCTTGCGGAGGAAACGCACGGCGAATATTCTTACGAGCAATCGATGGATATGGTGAAGCAAGGGCTGGCTGTTTTAGGCGATGACTATGCGGCATTGCTCAAGGAGGCGCAGGACACGGGGTGGATCGATGTATATGAAACGCCGGGAAAAACGAGCGGGGCGTATTCGTGGGGCGTTTATGGCGTACATCCGTATGTGCTGCTCAATCACCGTGGTGATTTAGACAGCGTATTTACGATCGCGCACGAATTGGGGCACGCGATGCATTCGTATCACTCCAACAAGTATCAGCCGGAGGCAAAGGCGGGGTACGAAATATTTGTGGCGGAGGTCGCGAGTACGGTCAACGAGATATTGCTCACGCATCATCTTCTGGATACGATCAAGGATGAGAAAGCGCGCAAATATGTGCTCAACCACTACTTGGATCAGTTCCGTACCACGGTGGTGCGCCAGACAATGTTTGCTGAGTTCGAGAAAATGACGCACAGCGCGGTGGAACAGGGACAGGCGCTCACGCATGAAGTATTGTGCCGAATGTATGGAGACTTGAATGCAAGTTACTATGGACCGCAAATGCAGCGCGACGATATCATCTCTTATGAGTGGTCGCGTATTCCGCACTTCTATAATGCGTTTTATGTGTATAAGTATGCAACGGGCTTTTCGTGTGCGGTGCAGATCGCCTCGGATATCCTGTCCGGTAAGAAAAATGCTGTACGAGACTATATCCGCTTTTTGTCTTCAGGCGGCAGCGACCATCCCTTGGAGCTTTTGAAGATCGCGCATGTTGACCTCGCAAGCGGTCAGCCGGTTGACGTTTGTATGAACGAATTTTCGAAGGCGCTGGATGAATTTGAACAAGTACTGTAATGAGTAACCAAAAAAAGAGACTGTCAAAGGACAGTCTCTTTTTGATATCGGCAAAACATTTATCGGAACGATTTCTGATAGATGGAAAGCGCGTCTTCGTCGCTCAATGCAACCGGATCGACGTCGAACAATCCGCCCATTGTTTCACGCGCGTTTTGTACACATTTTGGAAATTCATCCTCGGTGACGCCGTATTCGCTCAGCTTGATATCATCCACACCGCATGCTTTTTGAAGCTCGACAAGCGCGTCCACAAAATCCATAGATGACGTGGCATCTTTTTTTCCAAGCGCTTTCGCCATGTCGATCATGCGCTGTTCACACTGACCTGTTTGTGCAAAAAAGGTATAATATTCTTTGCTGATCGCGATCAAACCCGCGCCGTGTTCCAGGTTGGGGTGATACGCGCTTAAGGCATGCTCCAGACTGTGCTCTGAAATACAGCCGGAGGTGGATTCCACCATACCCGCCAGCGAATTGCCAAGCGCCACGTCTTCACGCGCCTGAATATCATTGCCGTCGCTTACCGCCTTAGCAAGGCTTTTGCCGAGCAACTCTATGGACTTTAAAGCGTATAGGTCGCTCATTACATAGCTTGTTGTGTTCAGGTAGCCTTCTGTGCTGTGGAACAACGCGTCAAATCCTTGGCAGGCTGTCAAGTACGGCGGTACGCTTAGCATTAGCTCAGGATCGACAACCGCGAGTACCGGGAACGTTTTATCATAACCAAAGCCTATTTTTTCATTGGTATCCGTTTTTGTGGTTACTGTCCACGGATCGACTTCTGTGCCTGTACCCGCTGTTGTGGTGATCGCTACAACGGGAAGCGGATCGTTAGGGACGGGAAGTCCTTTGCCCGAGCCGCCACCAACGTAATCCCAATAATCGCCTGTGTTTGCCGCCATAACAGAGATCGCTTTTGCGGCGTCAATGCTGCTGCCGCCCCCAAGACCAATCACAAAATCAAGCTGATTTTGCTTACATACCTCCGCGCCCTCCATAACATGTTCTTTGATAGGGTTTGGAAGAATCTTGTTAAAAAGGACATAGGATACACCCGCCAGATCGAGTTGCTCCTTCAATCTGTCGAGATATCCGTATTTCACCACGGAAGTTCCGCCTGTCGTCACGATGAGCGCGCGCTTACCCGGAAGCTGTTGCTTATGCAGGACATTTAGCTTTCCGGCACCGAATAAAACACGTGTAGGGATAAAATAATTGAATTGTTCCATTGTGTACCACTCCTTTAATTTATATGATATAATAACATCATACAACCTAGAGTTAGCTCGAAGTCAAGCATAAATTTTTGACGGAGGAAAAAATAATGACATATTCTATATCACAGGCGGCGGATCTTTCCGGTCTATCGGTATATACGCTGCGCTATTACGAAAAAGAAGGGCTGCTGCCCTTTGTTGGACGCGCGGAATCCGGCAAGCGTGCATTCAAGGATCACGATCTGGAAATGCTCGCCATCATCAATTGCTTAAAAAGCACCGGCATGCAGATCAAGGAGATCCGCACCTATATTGACTGGTATCAGGAGGGCGATGCGACGCTCGAAAAGAGGTTGGAACTCTTTAAAAAGCAAAAGGAAGCGGTTGACGAACAAATGAAGCAGCTAAACGGACATCTCAAAAAAATAAATCAAAAGATCAAGTACTATGAATATGCGTGTAAAGCGGGCAGCGCAAAGGCCTGCGAGGGCGTGATCGGTTGTAAAGCATAGAATTGCAAACGATAAATCCATGTGTTAAAATATTGGAAAGATAGCGATGGAGGAAACAACTATGAAGCTTTGTTTTTCAACACTGGGATGCCCTGAATGGAGCTTTTCAGATATAATATCCACAGCCTGTGATCTTGGCTATGACGGGATCGAGATCCGCGGTGTAGGCAATGTGATCGACGCGGCGCGTATTCCTGAATTTTTCCCGGAGACGGCACCCAAAACAAAAAAAATTTTAGAAGATAAGGGACTGGCAATCTCATGCCTGACCTCCGCATGTTATATGAACGACACCAGTCACATTGATGATCTTTTATATCTTGCAAAGGCGTATGTAGATACCGCGCATGATATGGGGATTAAAAACATTCGTGTGTTGGGAGATTTCGGTCCGGAGCAAAGCGGTGCGCTGAATATTTCCGAGATCGCGGCGCGCGTTAAGGAGTTGGCGCAGTATGCAAAACCGGAGGATGTGAATATCCTCGTCGAAACAAACGGATTTTTTGCAAATTCGCATAATATGGAAAAACTCATGAATGAGATTGACGAAGAAAACACGGGTGTGTTGTGGGATATCCACCACCCATACCGTTATTTTGGTGAAAAACCTGCCGACACCATTGGCGTGATCGGCGATTTGATCCGCCATGTACACATCAAAGATTCTCATTATGAAAACAATAAGCTAAAATATACGATGGTGGGCTATGGGGATCTGCCTGTTAAGGAATGCGTCGAACTGCTCAATGGGATTGGTTATGACGGATACTATTCCTTAGAATGGCTCAAGCGTTGGGATCTTTCCCTTGAGGAGCCGGGCATTGCGTTCGCGGGTTATGCCGGTTATATGAAGTCGCTGGGCATATAAAAAGCACTCAAAAACCGTTCAAAACGAACGGTTTTTTTTTCTGAAAAGGATCGTAATGAAATGAAAAGCCTCAATTCCATAACAGTGGAATTGAGGCTTTGTTCTTAAGAGTCGTCGATTACGCGCTTTGCGTTTTGGGAGATTGTTCCTCGTCCTTGTGTTTTTTGAAGGTAAAGAACACAATCACTGCCTGAACAATGGTGATCACTGCCATCAGCAAAGTCCACTTATCCGTAAACTGCATGGGCAGACTCATGTTTTCTGTGAGGAGAAACGCAATCACTCCGCCGGCAGCGGGAAGTATGCTTAACAGTCTTACAAGACCGCGTTTTTTGAGACGATCATCCTGCTGGGTTTCTTCCTCTTTACGCTTTTTGCCGAGGAAGTATCCGGCGAGCAATACCACCTTCAATTATAGGGAAAGATTAAATTTTTCACTGTAGCGCATGACGCGGGTCTCTAAAAAATCGCAAAACGCTGCATACATTGCTTCGCTGCATGCCTGCGGATAACGCAGGATCATCAGTTGATGCGGGTCTGCGTCTTTTCGATAGGCAGGGTGCAGGTGCACTTGTTCGCTTGCCGCAAACCCCAGCCGCTCATAAAAAAGCTTTCTGCGCTTGGCAATATCGGTTACGGGCATATCAATTTCCAAAATAACGGCGGGATGATCTTCCAAAAAAGCCTGCAAACATTTGGAGCCAATATTTTTGCCGCGTTGCTTTTCGTCGATGGCGAAGTGTTCGATATAGCATTCGTCTGCGTATGTCCAGTAAAAAAGCAGTCCTAGGAATGTTTTATTGTCCCATATTCCTGCGCATGTAAAGGCAGGGTCCTGCATTGCCTGCGCATGGTCTGTGAGTGTGCGCCGTTCATGGATGGGAAAGCTTGTGCAATACAAGTCCCAAAGTGTGTGCCATTCCGTATCATTCATTGAATGGTATTTCTTAAAAAACATATGTGCCTCCTTATCGATTGTTTTTTTAGTCTAGCATATTTTCGATAAGAAGGTCGTTTCATCCGTATGTGCAGTCGTTCCAAAAGAAAAAGCGGATATGTTCCGTTTTGGAACAAAATACCCGCTCTGCGTTACATTTTGGAATACACTATTCCTATGATATAAACATGGTTGGATTGGCATTTGTCAGAAAAAGCACTACCACGCCGATCACCGCCGTATAGGCTGCAAACCCATAAAGCTTATGGCGGCTGATGAGTTTTAACATGAACTTGATGGCAATAAAGCCACACACGGCGGAAACCACCAGCCCTACCAAAACCATAGGAATGGAAACATTGCCCATACCGTTATCTGCAACATCCTTTGCGCCGAATACCACACCGCCGAGAATCGCAGGAATAGACATCAAAAACGCATATTTTGCCGCGCTTTCGCGACCTACGCCGGTAAAGAGACCACCTGCGATGGTAGAACCGCTGCGGGAAAGACCGGGCAACAGCGCAGCTGCTTGCATCAGGCCCATCGCCATCGCCTGCGGAAGCTCGACCTCACGTTTGCGTTCCCCCCGCCTTGCGATGAATTCACACAATACAAGTACGCCTGTGGTCGCAAAAAAACCAACCGCAAGATATTTTCCGTTTAATATGTCTGCAAACACCTCAGGTGCGATCTTCTCGGCAATCAGGGTTATCACTACAGCGGGAATTGTCGCCAAAACAAGCATGCCCAGCTTGTTTTTGATAGGGTGTGTGAGGAGTGCGACGATCTCCGGCCACAACACGATAAATACTGCAATGAGCGTACCCACGTGAAGCATAACATCATAGAGGATCGGGACTTCCTTAAGTCCCATCAACCCTTGCAAAAGAGTAAGATGCCCGGAACTGGAAACCGGCAGGAATTCTGTAAAGCCCTGCGCTGCGCCCAGTATGATCGATTCCAAAAAATCCATAAAATACTCCTTTTGTTAGTCTGTATCTGTTTTTTGTAACCATGCTTGCGGAAAGAATAGATACCGATTATAATAAAATGGTTGCAAGAATTACAAAAAAATCCGCTTACCATTGTATTTTATACTGATTGATGGCGGGTTACAATAAGGAGTTTCTTAAAATATAATGAAATTAGGTGTTGTTGGACTTCCCAATGTTGGCAAAAGTACGCTTTTTAACGCGCTTACGCAAGCAGGCGCGCAAAGCGCGAATTATCCGTTTTGTACGATCGAGCCGAATTATGGTATCGTTTCTGTGCCGGATGCGCGTATGGATTATTTGGCGGATATTTATCATCCGCAGAAATTCACGCCCGCGCAAATTGAATTTGTGGATATTGCGGGTCTTGTCAAAGGCGCGAGCAAGGGAGAAGGTCTGGGAAACAAATTTCTATCTCATATCCGTGAGGTAGATGCGATCATTGAGGTGGTGCGCTGCTTTGAAGATGATAATATTACGCATGTGGATGGCAGCGTAGACCCTATGCGCGATGTGACGACCATCAATTATGAACTGATTTTCGCGGATATGGAAACGGTTCAAAAGCGTCTGGATAAGGCGTTGAAAATGCAAAAAACGGGTGATAAAAAGTTCAAAACAGAGGCAGAGCTGTGTAAAACGCTTCTTAATGAGTTGGAAAAAGGCAATTTTGCGCGTAATGTCGAACTTGATGATGAACAAAGCGACATCATGCATTCCATGTTTTTATTAACAGATAAGCCGATCATTTATGTGGGAAATATTGCCGAGGATCAAGTAGGGGATGATACCCTTCCAATCCTTCAGCCGCTTTTGCAATACGCGCACGAGCACAACAGCGAAGTGGTGACCATCTCGGCCAAGATTGAGGAAGACTTAGCGGGAATGGATGACGAAGAAAAGTTGTTGTTCATTGAAGAACTGGGAATTGGGGAATCGGGACTTTCCAAGCTGATCAAAAAATCCTACTCTCTTTTGGGGCTTATCAGCTATTTGACGGCGGGTGAGAAGGAAGTACGCGCATGGACGATCACACGCGGCACAAAAGCGCCGCAGGCAGCGGGAAAAATACATACTGACTTTGAGCGTGGTTTTATCAAGGCAGAGATCATCGCGTTTGATACGCTGAAAAATGATTGCAACGGCGATATGCAGCTTGCCAAAGAAAAAGGACTGGTGCGCCAGGAGGGTAAGGAATACGTAATTGAAGACGGCGACGTCGTATTATTCCGTTTTAACGTATAAGGGGTTTTAAAATGAATCGTATAAACAATGTATCCGAAGCGGCAGGAACGCAGGGTACGGTACGCGAAAATATCAATCAAAATACTGCTTATAGCACACAAGGCGCGGCGGATAAGCTGTTTGCCCAGATGATGGCACAGCAGCTCGACCAATCTCTTTTGGCGCTGGCGGATTTTAGCGCGCAAGACGGTGAACAAGAGGGCAGGGGGCTGGATCAGACACCATACCTTGCTTTGCTTGCTATGTCAGGGCAGCTTTCAGGTTCCATGAACATGCCGGGTCAATTTGGCGCGGCGGGTATCAATAGCATGGGTGCGGGCTATGGATATGCCAATATGCCGAACCTCAGCAGTGGTGCGGATGCAAGGGGCAGCAACGCTGCGCAGACGGCGCTTACGCGAATGGGAGATCCGTATTCGCAGCCGTTACGCGGATCGGGCGATTATGTGGATTGCAGTTATCTGACGCAGTGGGCGTATCGGTCATCCGGTGTGTCGTTGCCGTCAACCGCAGCGGAACAGGCGCGGTTTTGCAAGCAGAACGGATATGAGATTCAAAAGCAGGAGCTCGCGCCGGGGGATCTGGTATTTTGGCAAAAAGCGGGTTGCAATTGCGGGCGGTATGACGAGATCCATCATGTGGGCATATATCTTGGCGACGGAAAGGTCGTGGAAGCGAGCTCTTCGGCAGGAAAGGTCGTAGTGAACGACCTTTGGGGAGAAAACGGCGGGAAGTGGCAGGTCGCGTTTTATGCGCGTCCGTACTGATCAGTTCCGATGATTCAACTCTTGAGGGGGAAGAAATATGAAAAGTGTTTTTCTGGTGTCCACCGAAAATAATGTACAAACAGAGATGATCGTTGACGTACTCAAGCAGAGTGGGATTGCTTCCGTGGTACAAGGAAAGCAGGCGGGTGAAGCACTGGAAGCATATATGGGTTTTTCTCCTTACGGAGACGATATTTATGTGGATAAAGATGACCTTGCGTCGGCGCTTGACGTGATTGGCGGCATGGAAGATACAAAATAAGAACAGAGCAATAAAAAAAGCTTTCGGTAACGGAAGCTTTTTTAGTATATGCCGTTATGCTGCGTCCGGCATGGAGGCATCCTTTAGATAGGGATAAGGATTCACATATACGCCGGACGGATGAATGATGGCAAGATGCAGATGGTCTGCAGTACTGTTTCCGGTATTACCGGCAAGCCCGACTACGTCTCCGCACTTTACGAGGTCGCCCGGAGAAACGAAGTTGGATATCTCTACCATGTGATAGTAGTGGTACTGTGTACCATCTTCTCCCTCGATCACTACATAATTGCCCGTTCCCTCTCCCGTACCTACCGCAAGAACTGTGCCGTCTACACAGGCAAGCTCCGGCGTTCCCTCCGGACACAGGATATCCGTACCCGTATGGCGGCGCGCACCGCCGTCGCGGTCTGCATACCATCCATCTGAAAAATCGTAACGCTTGGCAAAGGGAAAGGTCAGCGGCTCGGAAAGCGCGGGAAGAGTTTCCGCTTCCGGACCGATCATTTCCATATTATCGTCATATGCCGTATTCAAATACGTACATGTAAAGAGACCGTGCGGAATGGAAGACGGATCGCTAGTGTCTGTGCGTGGGAGCTCGTAAAAAAGCTGTTGTGGGGTCTTGGCTTGCACAGTCATAGTAAAAGAGGCGTTTTCTTCTGTCGACACGGCGCTTTTTTCGATGTTCACATTGATCAGAGAGGGGAACAGCGCGGTAAATTCCTCCGGGGTTTCGCACCCGTAGGCGACGGAAGCCAGAAGTTGCCATGTGGGCGCGGTAATATCTGTTGCGATGGCTACCTGTGGATAAAATTCTTCATATTGCTGTTGTACCGCGGGAATTACCTCGGAAAGCCAGCCGGAAAAACAATCTGTAAAAGATTGTGTGATCTGTTTGTTTTTAATGATCACATCATAGCCCTTGAGGTCGGTGTCGACCGGATATAGTGTTTTTGGAATACAATCGGCGGAAAAGGCATGATTGGCGACGATCTCTTCAAAAGATGGCAGCGTAGGAGGCGCTGTGGGCGAAGGGGATACGCTCGTCTGTGGTGGAGCGGAGGTCGGCAACTCTGTGCTTGTCACAGGCGATGTTTCCACAGAAAGAGGCATAGAGCAGGCTGTCAGGGCAAGCAGGAAGAGCAAGAGTATTGCAAAGGTGATTGTTTTCATATAAGATGTCCCCCAATCGTTATTTTCCCGCAAGATCATAAAATTTCGTGCAGTGTTTCCCGATGCAAACGAGAGAAAACAAGTTTGCAAAGCAGACCCATACAAAAGCCACATACCGTACCCATCAATACAAGCACCGGCAAATAATACGATACCTGCGGTGTTGCCGTCAGAAGCCCGGCAATCACAAGCTGCGCCAGATTGTGCGTCACCCCGCCAAGAACGCTGACCTTTATGAGGGACAAACGCCGCAGGAAGACGAGCATAATCAGGATAGACAGTAAACCGCCCGCCAGCGAAAAGAACAGCATGGTAAGGTTTCCGCCGAATATCGCCGCAAGCAGGCTGCGCACGATACAGATCAGAACCGCGTATGGCGCGCCCAGATAATAAAGTGCAAATAAAGAAACGATGTTGGCAAGACCAAGCTTAAACCCGGGCAGGGGCAAAAGCGCAGAAACCGCTCCGTCCAAAAGTGAAAGGGCAAGCGCCACGCCGCAAAGAACGGCGGACAATATGAACTTCGACGTTTTATTGGGTGATGCCATCTATGTCCGCCTTCCCGCCTGTGATGGTCGCGCTTGCGCCGTTGGGCGCACATACAATGGATTGCCCCGCGCGGCTGATTTCACCTGTTTTTTTGCACTGGTGGTTGGGACAGTCGGTCGTGATCACGCGCACCACACCGTTTTTGATCTCAAATGTATTATGATACCGTCCGGAAATCTCATAAACGGCATCCTGCGAAAGAGAAAGGGCAGCGAGATGCTCACCGTTCAAGCGAAACACAACCTCCTTGCCCGTCTCGCGCGGCAGTGTAACCCCCCACACCAAAAGAATAATTGCCGCAAGGCAGGTCGTAAAAATAATATCACTTTTTTTGATCAGTTTATTCATGATAATCCTTATTGGTGACGGAAAGGTTGTATTTCTCCGCAAACCTGTCCGTAGTAACGACTTGCTTATCTTTTGTCAGAAAAAGCGCGTCCACGTTCTGTGCGTGTGCAAAAGCAATCCCCTTTTCCGGACCCATCACAAAAAGCGCGGTGGAATAGATGTCCGAAAGGATTCCGCTTGAACAGATGACCGTCACCGAGGCAAGGTCGTTTTTGACAGGGTAACCTGTCTTAGGATCCAATATATGAAAATAGTATGTCCCGTCCTGTGTAAAACCGCGCTCGTAAGTACCGGAGGTGGAAACAAATTTTTTGTCAAGCTCAAGCGTTGCCATATAGTCGTTTTCACTGCCGCTTGGGTCGCGGATGCCTATTTTATACGACTTGCCGTCCGGTTTTGTTCCAACCGCGTAAATACTGCCGCCCAACGAAAGGAGCGCAGAGGAGATATCGTTGTCCGAAAGGTTTTGCGCAAGGCGATCGAGCGCATAGCCTTTTGCCGCGCCGCCAAGGTCAATCTGTGTGCCGCCCGCGTTGGCAAAAGACCGGCCGTTTGCATTCACGCCGACGCGGAGCGTGCCGGAATTGGCGTGCGTGAGCAACGCTTCAAGCTGTGCCGGATCCGGTACATGCGCATTGTTTGTGCCGAACCCCCACGCCGCCATCACACCACCGAGCGCAGGGTCAAACGCGCCGCCTGTTATCTTTGCCTGCTCGATACACGCTTTTAACACTTGCGCCGTCGCGTCTGAAATTTCAACGTCCTGCGTGTTTTGGGCGTTCATCCTGCCAATATCGCCGGTCGGAATGGTTTTAGACATCTCGTTTTCAATGTCGCGCAGTATTTGGTTGTTTTGCCGGATCACGCTGTCGTCCGCCGCATAGACCGTCTGTGTAACGATGGTATCCATCGCAAACGATTCCCCGGTCTGCGCGCTTGGCGCACAGGAACACAATACAAAAATACAGCAGAGCGCAAACGCGCATAATAATATACGTTTCATTTATACGATAACACCAAAAGTACGATTGCAAAAACAATAAACGGGATCAGGAACAGCAATCGTTTCATCCCCAGCTTCATAAATCTCTCCTCATCCTGTACAGACTTGGCGCAAAGACACGCCCTAAGTGATTATATCATACAAAATACATTGATAAAACCGCGGTTTTATGATATATTTATGGATGCTATCAAACGAGTAAGGCGAGGGAAGAAAATGGATTTGAAAACCGCATTGGCGGAAGCGATTGCAAGCGCGGCGGGTATGCAGGGCGCGGAAGTTAGGGAGCTTTTGGAGACACCGCCCGATCCAAAGATGGGCGACGCTGCGTTGCCTTGTTTTCAGTTGGCGAAGACGCTAAAAAAGGCGCCGCCAATGATTGCAAATGAAATTGCGCAAAAGATCGAAAAACCGGATTTTGTATCAGAGATCCAAATTGCGGGAGGATATCTCAACTTTTTTTATGATAGGATTTATTACGCGCAAAATGTCCTTGCCGAGGTAACGGACGCGGGCGAAACATGGGGTAAGTCGGACATCGGCACGAATAAAACGATCGTCATCGACTATTCATCCGTTAACATCGCAAAGCCGTTCCATATCGGACATCTTTCCAGTACGGCGATCGGCAGCGCGCTTTATAAAATCAACAAATATTTGGGTTATCATGTGGTGGGGGTAAACCACCTTGGCGACTGGGGCACGCAGTTTGGCAAGCTGATTGCCGCTTATAAGATGTGGGGCAATGATGACGAGATCAATCGCGACAGCGTTTCGGCGATGCTCAAGCTTTATGTGCGCTTTCACGAGGAAGCGGAAAAAGATGAGGCGTTAAACGAACAGGCGCGCGCATGGTTCAAAAAGATCGAGGACGGAGACGAAGAGGCGATGCGTATCTTCGGATGGTTCAAGGAACTGACGCTGAATGAAGCAAAGCGCGTATATGAGCTTTTGGACGTGCAGTTTGACAGCTTTGCGGGCGAAAGCTTTTATAACGATAAGATTCCCGCGGTGCTTGATGAATTGAGGGAGAAAAACCTTCTCGTGCAAAGCGAGGGCGCGTATGTGGTACGTCTCGACGAAGAGGAGCTTCCGCCTGCGATCATCTTAAAATCCGATGGGACGACGCTGTATGCAACGCGCGATTTGGCCGCTGCCGAGTACCGCAAAACAACATACGATTTTTATAAGAATCTGTACGTTGTGGCTTACCAGCAAAACCTTCATTTTAAGCAGGTGTTTGCGGTGTTAAAGAAGATGGGCTATGATTGGGCGGACGACTGTGAGCATGTCGCGTTTGGAATGGTTTCGCTAGAGGACGGCACGCTTTCCACACGCCAAGGCAAGATCGTGCTTTTGGAAGATGTGCTTAAAAAATCTGTGGAAAAGACGTTGTCCATCATCGAGGAAAAAAATCCAAACCTGGAGAACAAAGAGCAAGTCGCAAGCGACATCGGTATTGGCGCGGTGATCTTTTCAACGCTCAGCCAAAGCCGCATCAAGGATATCATGTTTTCGTTTGACCGCGTGCTTAACTTCGACGGAGAAACAGGTCCGTATGTGCAGTATACGCATACGCGCTGCGCGTCTGTGGTTGCGCGGCACGAACAAAACGACAAAGGATCGGACATTTCCGCATTGGATAACGCAGAGGCGTTCGCGGTATTGAAATCTTTAGCGGATTTCCCGCAGACATTGGTTGCCGCAAGCGAGAAAAACGAGCCGTTTTATGTGACGCGCCATCTCGTGGAACTTGCACAGGCATTCAACAAGTATTATTATGAATACAGGATCATTGAC
>CAZBSH010000011.1:0-51235 GCA_964494645.1 uncultured Christensenella sp.
GCTGGCAACGGATGTAAAGGTTCTGATTGTGGACGAACCGACGCGAGGGATCGATGTAGGCGCGAAGCACGAGATCTATAAATTGATGAACGAGCTTTGCGCAAACGGGATATCCATCATTATGATATCCAGTGAAATGCCTGAATTGATTGGGATGTGTGACCGCTTGATCGTGATGTCGGAGGGTAAAATGACTGCAGAGCTTTGCGGAGATGAAATACAGGAAACGACAATCATGAACGCGGCGATCCAGCGCGGTTACAAAATTTGAGGAGGAGACATCCTATGTTTACAACGGGAAATGATTTGGTGAAAACCAAAAAAAAGAAAAATTTAAAGGCGATTCTCTTAAAGACAGGCGTTTTCTGGAGCTTGATTGTGTTGGTTGTAATACTCGCGATAGCGTCGAACCAATTTTTGACAGGACCTAACTTGTTGAATGTTGCGCGGCAGGTCGTGATTATGGCGATCCTAGGCATTGGAGGTACATTTGTCATTATCGGCGGCGGGATTGATCTTTCAGTCGGCTCATTATTGGCGCTTACCAGCGCTTATTCTGCGGGTGTTATGGTGGCGACGGGGTCTTTGGCGCTTGCGCTTCTTGTAGCGCTAGTAACAGGAATCGGATTTGGATTTGTACAGGGCTTCATCATAACGAAATTTAGTGTGGCGCCGTTTGCGATTACGTTAGGCGGAATGTCGATCTTTCGTGGAATGACGTTATTATTTACAAATGGTATCCCGATTAGCAACTTGCCAAAGGATTTTAGGTGGTTTGGATCAGGAGCGATTGGCGGGAGTTTTCCGGTTCCGGTGCTTATTTTGATCATTGTGGCGGTGGCGGCATACCTAATCTTAGGGAAAACAAAACTGGGCAGGTATGTGTATGCCATTGGGTCTAATGAAAATACGACGCGCCTTTCAGGGATTAACGTCAATTTCTATCGCACTTTTACTTATGTTATTTCTGGTATCTGCTGCGCGATTGCAGGCATCGTTCTTACAGGACGCATCAACTCCGCACATCCATACGCAGGGCAGGGATATGAATTGAATGCGATTGCGGCAGTCGTGATTGGCGGAACAAGTTTACAGGGGGGAGAAGGAACAATCTATGGAACGATCATTGGCGCATTGATCATCGGTATTATTGAAAATGGCTTAAATCTGCTGCAGATCAACGCATTCTGGCAGGATGTGGCGGTAGGGGCGGTTATCATGATCGCGGTTATTATTGATCGTTTGCGGATTAATTTGACGGAGTCGATGGCACAGGCGGGAGAGGCCTGAAAATATTTCGAGTAAAGTTTGGGGACAAACCCATAAACAATAGGAGGAAAGATAATGAAAAAAATGAAATTGGTAGTACTGGTAGTAGTGATTGCAATGTTGTTTTCCATGATGGCAGGGTGTGCGACGCCTGCGCCCGCCCCTTCGGAGGCGACGGGGGATGCGCAAAAATCAGAAGCACCTGCGGCAGACGCATCAGCAGAGCCTGCAGCAAAGGAGTCATACAACTTTGTATTCTTATCGCCCAATCAAGGTAATCCGTTTTGGGTCGCTGTATCCGAAGGCGTAAAGCAGACGGCCGAAGCAAAGGGCGCGACCGTTACAGTTTATGATGCGCAGGACGATCCGGCAAAGCAAGTAAGCCAGGCGGAGGACGCCATCCTTGCAGGAGTGGACGCTTTGTTTGTAAGCCCGTTTGAAACAGACACCGGAACAGCGATCACCGAGAAAGCCAATGAAGCAAATATCCCGGTTTTTATCCTTGATACGGGTGCGGAAGGGGATTACACAGCATTTATTACATCGAACAATAATCAGGGCGGAAAAATCGCGGCGGAATATCTGCTTGAGAATAGCGGTGACGACAGGAATATTGCGGAGCTGCAAGGGTTGATAGGGCGTGTTATCCCGGCACAGCGCGGCGTTGGATTCAATGAAGTGATGGATGAAAAGGGAATCAAGGTGAACTATGTTCAGCCTGCGGATTTCAATCGTTCAAAGGGAATGGATTTGATGGATACCTTCTTAACACAGGATCCGTCGATTAATGCAGTATTCTGCTGGAATGATGAGATGGCACTGGGCGCGAAGGAAGCCATCGCGGCACATGGGTTGACGGATAAGATATTGTTGATCGGGTTTGATGCAACAGACGAAGGATTGCAAGCAGTAAAAGACGGCGAAATGGCTGCTACGATTGCACAGAATCCATTTGGATTTGGTGAGATGGGCGTTGAGCTTGCGTATAAGCATTTCAACGGAGAAAGCTTTGAAAAAGACGTATTAATCGAGTGTGAGCTGATCACAAAGGATAACGTAGACGAATACATGGCTTCCCACAAATAAGGATCCATATTCGGCGCGGTATGCGGGCATGGATAAACCGATCCATGCCTTGTAGCACCGCGGAAGGTATAACAATGGAAAAATACTGCGTCTTCGATATACAGAACTTTTCTTATCATGACGGACCGGGCATACGGACAACTGTATTTTTAAAGGGATGTGGTATGCGGTGTTTTTGGTGTCAAAATCCGGAATCGCAAAGCGAATATCCGGAGTTGATGTATTTTGAACAATTGTGTATCCACTGCGGACAATGCAAAATGATTTGCGGCAGGGAGGCTGTGCGAAACATTAAAGGATTGCGCATAGAACGCTCTTTATGCAATGGATGCGGAACGTGTGCACAAATATGTCCGACAGGGGCATTGAAAATAGCCGGGACATATATGACAGGACAGGAAATCTTAGAACGGGTAAATAAAGACAGGGAATTTTTTGGACATGAGGGGGGGATGACGTTAAGCGGGGGAGAGCCGCTGCTTGATGCAAAGGCGGACAGCCTTTTGAAGATGGCAAAAGAAGTGGGAATCGGTACCGTGGTGCAAACCGCGGGTCATATAACACGTGAAGTGTTGGAGCGAGCGGCACGGTATACGGATCTATTTCTATATGATATCAAAACATATGATGACGCAAAACATAAAAAGGTATGCGGATGTGGGAACACAGATATATTACAGAATTTGGAATGGCTTGTAAAAAACGCTGCGCGTGTGCAGGTCAGGATACCGGTGATTCCCGGGGTGAATGACGATGAAAAGCAGATTGATGACATTGCGCGTTATGTCAGCCGGTTGGGGTTGAATGCGCCGGAGTTATTGACTTTTCATAAGCTTGGAATTTCAAAATATACAGCGCTTGGACGTCGATATGAAGCGATGATCCTTCAGGAGACGGGGCATAAGAGGCTGGCAATACTGCGGCAAGTGGTTGATAGCTGTTTTAAGGAAAGGGAGGAAGGAAATGATTTCTGAAAGAATACAAAAAATCAGAGATATTTCATTTGATTATGATGAAATGCTGAAATATATAGCGGTACAGGAAATCAGTTTTGTCCCTGATTCTCAAAAAAGTCGGATATTGAGACATGCGGATGCCTTTTGTGCGGTAATGGATCAATTGAACACCAATTATATTCCCGGAAGCTTGCTGGCGGGAAGCGGGGGAGATAAATTCGCTTCCCGACCATTGCATCTTTTTAGAGAGGAAATTGATGAAATTCGGCAATATCCAAGGGGATGCAGGGAGGAACTGCTTTGTGCGTTGCGTGAGGAAATGTTCTATATCTGGCCATTTTCGGACGGGCATATCGCGCCTCATTTTGATCGAATATTAAATATCGGCATCAATGGATTGATTCAAGAAATCAACGAACGAATGAGGGACGCCGTACTTACGCCAAAACAGGCTACGTTTTTGACCGCGGCAAAGCAGGAATGGGAAGCGGTGATGAGACTGGCGGCACGTTACGAGGATTTTTTTCGTGACAAGGCGGCGAACGCGATAACAAATCAGGAAAAAGAAGAATATATGGGTATTGCGAAGACGATTGCTCGTGTGCCTGCAAACCCTGCGGAGACATTTCGTGAAGCGTTACAGAGCGTATATTTTCTACATATGTGTACACAGTTTGATGATGTTAGCAATCATTCCTTTGGTCGGTTCGACCAGTATGTTTATCCGTATTATAAACGAGAGATAGAAAGCGGTGTTCTGACGGATGCACAGGCGCGGGAATTGTTTTATGAATTTTGGCTGAAGTTTACGCCGGGATACTTGAAATCCCAACGTGATGGGATGAGGTCGGAGGGGCAGGGGTTCTTAAAAGATAATATTCCGGAGAACGGTTTGAGCTGGTTGACGCTAAAATGTATTAATCATGAGAGGCATTTAGATGATGGACAAACAATGGATATCTGCGGATTCACGCAGGAAGGGAAAGACGCAACCAACGAAATATCGAGAATGGTGATCGACGCGCTGGATCTATTTAGGACATTTGAGCCGAAGCCGGTTGTTCAATATACGGTAGAGACAGACCGGAAGTTGATGAATCGGTGCTATTCGATTCTTACAAGCGGGCATGGGCATCCGGCAATTGCATATCCAAAAAATGGAAGGGAGGGGCTCATGCGCTATGATGGGTATTTTAAGCAGGATGATATTAATAATTATTGTCATATCGGATGTGTTGAGCTGGGCGTTGCCGGAAAGGGATATACTGATCCGATGAATTGTTTTTTTAATCTCCCGAAGGTATTGCTGACGACGATCCACGGCGGATGGATTAAGGGGCAGCAGGTTGGGTTAAGACAGGAACTGCCACGGACATATGAAGCTTTTCGCAGAAATTTTTATGAACAGATCGGTTATTTTATGGATATGTATGTGGAAGGAAGCAATGACGCAAATCCATTTTATGCGCAATACTTTTTTCGACCGCTTGTATCTGCCGCTATGGACGGGTGCATACAAAACGCCATGGTTGTCGACGAGGGAGGCAGTACATATTGGTGTAAAAGCATGAATGCAACAGGCTTTGCGACAACAGTAGATTCACTTTACGTTATAAAAAAACTGGTTTACGATGAGCGCGAACTGGGGATCGAGGAACTCTCGTATATTCTAAACAAAAATTATGTGGGGCAGGATGTGCTGTGTAGCAGATTGAAGAATCGAATGGCGAAATACGGAAACGGGCAGATGGAGGTAGATAAGATTGCTGCGGATTTGGCAAGGTATTATTGTGAGCGGGTACGGACGTACCGTACGTACAATAAAAACAGGTATCGTCCGGGGCTATACAGTTTTTATGAAACGGTGAACAGGATGGGTGCGGTGACAGAGGCGACGCCAAACGGCAGAAAAGCGGGAGAACGATTTTCGCTTAATTCTGCGCCGGATCATGGGGCGATACGCAGCGGGATTACGTCTGCGTTGCAGTCAGTTACGTCTTTCGCTCATTCTCTGGCGGATAACGCTTGTGTAGTGGATTTGCATTTGAGCAGCGGAATGCCGACAGAAGCTCTGCGCTCGATCAATGATTATTTAAACGGGCATGGCGCAATGTATTTACAAACGTCCGTGGTAAATAGAGAGGACATGGAAAGTGCGGAAAGACATCCGGAGAATTATCGCGATCTTGTAGTACGCGTAACAGGATTCAGCGCGCTATATGTGGCGCTTGACGAATCGACCAGACGCGAAATCAGGAAACGATCCTATTGGGGATAAGGAGATCGCAATGAAAAAGCATATCGGAATCGATATTGGCGGAACAAAAATACGTATGGGGATCATGGATGAAAAAGCAAATATGATTGCGATACAAACGATCCCAATGCGCGATATTCCTGCAAAACGGATCATTGATCAGACATGTGACGCGGTAGAGGAGATGCTTGAAAAAGTAAATATTTCTATGGACGAGATCAATGGATTGGGGATAGGAATCCCCGGTACGGTGGATTCAGTGACGGGGACAATCGAGTATTGTCCCAACATTGCGTGGTCGGGCGTACCGGTGAAAGAGTATTTCAACAAACGGTGGGATAAGAGAGCCTGTGTTGCACAGGATTCGCGGCTGGCGGCACTGGGCGAAGCGTTATATGGCGCAGGCAGGGGATATGGAAATATTGCATGTATTACAATCGGTACGGGGATTGGTTGTGGAATCATCATGAACGGCGAAATATTTGACGGCGGGATGAATACGGCGGGAGAATTGGGACATATTACCGTAGAGCCGGGGGGAAGGTCGTGTGCTTGCGGAAACAAGGGATGTTTGGAGCAATATTGTTCGGGTACGGGTATTTTGCGTGGGGCGCGCGCACGTTTTCCACATAAATTGGAAGAAAATGCGCGGACTGAGGATGTATTTGAATTAGCCTACAGGGGCGATGTGGAGGCGCTGCTGTTGATCAGTGATTGCGTGGATATTTTAGCGCGTGGTGTGGGTACGCTGATCAATTTGATATCGCCGGAGACAGTGATTTTGAGCGGTGGACTGTGTGTCCATGAAAGGCTGATTATAGAACCGTTGCGGGAGCGTGTGTTTTTGTATGGATATCCTGCGTGGACGGGGCAAAAAAAATTGGTTGTGAAAAAAGCCGAATTGGGAGAGTATGCACCGATGATCGGTGCGGCGGCGTTCGGCTTAAAGTATAGTGAAAAGGATGAACGGAGGGTTTGACATGAAATACTATTCAGAAAAGAATCATAAGGACACGGGACACGAGTTTTTGGAAAGACCCGTAGTGAGGAGTGAAAGAATTGAGTCGCTGCGCAATACGTTGGTCGATGCGACACCGCAAATATGCTCGGATCGGGCGCGGTTGCTTACGGAGGCATATCGTGAGAATCGTTCTGACCCGGTGGAGTTGAAGCGAGCAAAGGCCTTTGCTCATATATTGGATCATATGAAAATTGATATTCTGAATGGAGAACTGATTTTAGGAAGCCTGGGCGTGAAACCCCGCACGGCACCCATTTTTCCGGAATTTGGGATGGATTGGCTGATTGAGGAATTAGACGGGGCGCCCGTTCGCCCAGAGGACCGCCCCGGTGACCGATATCTGATCAATGCGGAGGACGAAGCTGTGCTGCGGGATATTCATGCATTTTGGCATGGAAATGATCATGAAACGCGTTGCCGTGCTGTGTTGCCTAAAGAGACCGAGATAGCTCGCATGATTGGGGTGACGGATTCCTACTGGCTGATGATCGGTGGGGACGGACATTTGACCGTGGATTTGAAGGGCGTGATCGATAAAGGACTAAACGATGTGATCGCACGCGCAAATACAAAGCTTGCGGACCTGGATTTATCTGATCCTGAACAGGAAAAACAACAGGCGTTTTTAAAGGCAGTCGTGGTTTCCAATGAAGCTGTCATACGTTTTGCGGGACGATATGCAGCGCTTGCGCGGGAAAAGGCATCGCAGGAAAAGGATGAAACGAGGAAAGCCGAACTTTTTCAGATGGCGGAGGTTTGTGAGTATGTGCCTGCAAATCCGGCGCGTACTTTCCATGAGGGGGTACAGGCGGCATGGTTTATCAATTTGACGATGCAGCTTGAAAACAATGGACATTCCATTTCGATGGGACGTTTTGATCAGAATCTGATCGGGCTTTATGAAAAGGATAGAAAAGAGGGGGTTATCGAATATGATGATGCGTTGGAATTGGTAAAATGTTTATTCTTGAAAATGTTCCAACTGTTGAAGATCACATGCTGGGGAAATACAAAGGCATTCGCCGGATATCAATTATTTCAGAATTTTACGATTGGCGGACAGGATAAGAATGGCAAAGACAGTACGAATGAGCTTTCTTTCCTGATTTTAAACGCGCAGGCAGCAATCGCGTTGAATACGCCGTCCATTTCCTTGCGTTACCATAATCGGATATCGGAGCGTTTGCTGTATGCATCGTTTGACGTCGTGCGCATCGGAGGGGGACAGCCGGCGATGTACAGCGATGAGGTTTACATTCCTTCACTCATTAATCGGGGAATTCCATGGGATGACGCAGTAAATTATTCTGTTGTGGGATGTGTAGAGGCGGTGATTGAAGGAAAGCAAACATGCCGCCCAAACGGTGCGGGATTTATCAATTTGGGAAAGATCATGGAACTTGCGTTGTATGATGGCAAAGATCCTAAGACAGGAATACAAATGTGCGAAGGCAATGGAGATCTTAGTACATTTAAGAATTTTGACGAGCTTTATGAGGCGTTTAAAATACAGGCGCGGTATTATTTTAAGCAGCAAATCATTAATGACAATACGATAGATCGTGTGATGTGTGAGGGGATTGCCGATCCCTATGTTTCGTCGCTCGTTGCTGATTGTATTTCGCGGGGAAAGACAATGAAAGCGGGTGGTGCGATCTATGATTATTGTGGCCCGTTGTATGTGGGTGTTGCAAACGTAGGAAATATATTAGCGGCGGTTAAGAAGATTGTATTTGATGAACAACAATTAACGGGAGAGCAGCTGATGCATGCGCTTAGAACAAATTATGACGATTTGAACACAACGCCTGCCGGTCCTGAGATACGAAAAATGATGCTGGATGCGCCTAAGTATGGAAATGATGACGATTATGTGGATGATATTATGGTAGACTATTTCCGTTTTATTTGTGAGGAAACTGCGAAATATCGTACCACCCGTTATGGAAAGGGACCGATAGGCGGTACATGGCAGCCGTCAACCAGCTCGGTTTCCTCTAATGTACCTATGGGTGCGTTTGTGGGAGCAACACCGGATGGAAGAAAGACCGAGGAAGCGCTTGCGGATACCTCATCGCCTACACATGGGACAGATACAAACGGGATCACCGCTTCGCTGAAGTCGGTAGGCAAGCTGCCGACGATCCTTGTTTCGGGAGGACAGCTATTGAATATTAAGGTTATGCCGGCATCCCTTGAGCGGGGTATGCCGGTTCGTAAGCTTGCGCATGTGATCAGGACATACTTCAGTGATTTTAAGGGCATGCATGTGCAGATCAACTGTGTATCCGCCGAAACGCTGCGTGCCGCGCAGGCGGATCCGGCGGAGTATAAGGACCTGATGGTACGCGTTGCAGGGTATAGCGCGTTATTTACACCGCTTGATAAAGCGTTACAGGACGACATTATTGAACGGACGCAGCATGCGGTATAACAAAAATAAAGGCGGGACAGCAGATGTTTTGGGATAATAAAGAGGAACAAAGCACCTATGGAGTGGTTTTCAATATCGAAAAGTATCATATCCATGACGGGGCGGGAATACGGACAAACGTTTTTTTAAAAGGTTGTAATTTATGGTGTCCGTGGTGCTGCAATCCGGAATCGCAGGTATTTGCGGCACAAATCGCGATACACGGGAATTTGTGCAAGAAATGCGGATATTGCTGTCAGGCGTTATGCCCGCGGGAGGCGATTGCGCGAGCGGCAAATGGAAAAATTATGGTCGATAAGGAAAAATGTAATGCTTGCGGGTTGTGCGTGCAAAGATGTCCGCATTCTGCACGTGAACTTTATGGGAAGAAAATGAGTGTTGCAGAGGTGGTTGCGGAGGTGGAAAAGGACAGCGCGTATTATTTTCAGTCGGGCGGGGGCATGACGATATCCGGCGGTGAACCGTGCATGCAGGCAGACTTTGCGAGCGAGCTTGCCAAAGCGGCACAGCGGCGCTACATCCATGTTGCGATGGAGACCGCGGGCGCTGTCCCAAAGGAACAATTTTGGAAAGTGGCACAATATGTTGATGAGCTTTTATGTGACCTTAAGTTTACAGATCCGGAAAAATTCAAGAAGATTTCCGGCGTACCGCTTTCGGTGGTGAAGGAGAACATGGCGTATGCAAGACAAAACGGAAAATATGTGAAACTTCGCTGCCCGATTATTCCGACGCTAAACGATGATGAAGAGCATATCGCGGGAATTGTATCGTGGGCAAAAGAGCTGGATATTACGGATGTGGACATCCTGCCGTTTCATCAACTGGGAAAATACAAGTATGATTCCCTTGATTACGATTATACTTTAGGATCGTTTGTGGATATGGACAAGGCGAAGGCACAGGAGATTGCCGACAGAATGTGTTCGCAAGGCGTACATACGATTGTAGGTGGATGAGAGAGCATGGCTGAAATATGGTATAATGTGTGTATCTTATTTCATAAGAAATTTACAGAAGTGGTGGCATGGGAAATATGAAAAACACAGAATGCTTACTTGGAATCGATATGGGGACGAGTAGCGTAAAGGTTGGGTTGTTTGATTTACAGGGGACCCCAATCGCTTTTGCGGATGAGACATATCCGCTATATACGCCAAAATCCGGATGGGCAGAGCAGACGGTAGAAGACTGGTGGGACGCGATTTGTAAAGCGACACATAGGGTGATCGATAAGAGTGGCGTATCACCATCGACGATCATCGGAATGAGCGTGGATACGACATGCTGTACGGTGATGATTGCCGATAAGGACATGAATATTTTGCGTCCTGCGATCATGTGGATGGATGTACGTGCCTCAAAACAGGCAAAAGAAATCACGGCAACGGGTGACCCGATGCTTAAAATCAATGGATATGGAAATGTGTCGGCAGAGTCTATGCCTGCAAAAGCCTTATGGATCAAGCAGAATGAACCGGAGCTTTATAAAAAGGCAGCGTACGTATTTGAATGTGTGGATTGGCTGATGCACAAATTGACAGGAGAGTTGACGGCGAGTATCGATACGACGGCTCCGCGGTGGTATTATGATCGTCCGAACGGCGGATGGCCGGTCGCGTTTTATGAAAAGTTCGGTTTAGGAGATGTGTTGGATAAATTTCCAAAGGATGTGCTGGATTTAGGCACACCCGTGGGAGGATTGACCAAAAAAGCGGCAGAGGAGCTTGGACTCATCGCGGGTATTCCTGTCGGCGAAGGCGGCGCGGACGCGTTTGTCGGGATGGTGGGTTTAAATGTTGTTGCGCCGGGACGTATTGCAATGATCACGGGGACATCGCATTTGCATTTGGGACTGACGGAAAATGAAATGCATTCCAAAGGGATGTGGGGGTCTTACCCGGATGCGGTGATTCGTGGGCTTCAGATGATCGAGGGAGGGCAGACTTCTACCGGCGCGATTGTCAATTGGTTTAAGACGAATTACTGTGGAAATATCGAAGCAGAGGCGAAAAAGCAGGGGCGGAGCGTGTATGACCTGTTAAACGAAGGAGCACAAAATTTACCGGTCGGTGCCGACGGGCTGTTGGCGCTCGATTATTTTCAAGGAAATCGTACGCCATATGCCGATCCTGATGTGCGCGGGATGTTTTATGGGTTATCGCTCGCGCATACGCCATATCATTTGTACCGGGCGATTATCGAATCGATCTGTTATGGGACGGAAGCGATAATGCAAACGTTCCGCGATGGAGGTATGACGCCGGACGGGATATATATTTCAGGGGGTGCGGTAAAGAGCGCATTTTGGACGCAAACACATGCGGACGTATGTAATCTGCCGATCTTTATCCCTAAGGTAACGGAAGCACCATGTCTGGGCTCGGCAATTTTGGGGGCTGTCGCATGCGGGGCGTATGCCGATATTCAGACGGCGGCGAAAAACATGGTTACAATCGAGGATCGTGTGGAGCCGGATGGTGAACGGCATGAAAAATATATGTTCTATTATGAAAAATATAAACAGGCATATCAGATGTCGAAAGACTGGATGCATGAAGTGACGACGCACGTTGAATAAGACATACCAATAAGGTCTTGCCGGAATCGGCAACGCGGAATGCTTTATGATAGGCGATATAATAAGAACATATGTGCGGTAATCGGTTGAAGGGAATCATAAAAATAAACGATAATAAAAGGAGAAGGTATCATGAAAAAAATGGGGATTCTAAATCCGCAGCTCGCGGAACTGGTTGCAAGCATGGGACACGGAGATATTCTAATGGTGGCGGACAGGGGTGTTCCGTTCCCGCAGCACGATGAAACGGTATGCATCGACCTTTCTGTAAGACCGGGGCTTCCGGGGCTGATCGACGTTTTGGAGACGGTATTAGAGGAGTTGGAGATTGAAAGTGTGATTATACCAAACGAAACGCAATCAAAAAATCCGGATATGTACAAAAAGATGCAGGATACACTTGCGAAGGTCAAGAACAAAGGGAATGACATTATTGAAGAGAATATTCCACATGTTGATTGTAAAAGCCTTTTCTTGACAGGCGATACGGTTGATCCGGATGTGATAGATTTGTGGGGAAGAGAAGTTAAGGGTATCGTAAGGACAGGGGAATGCACTCCGTTTTCCTATATTATGTTAGTGAGTGGTACCACATTTTAAAACAATAAGAAAATGATAAAAGCTGTCCGGGATATCCGGACAGTTTTTTTATAGGAAAGCGTTTTAAAAATGTCATATGTGAATAGTTTTAAAAACAAATAACAATTGACACAAATAAAACCGTTTTGATATAATATACACAAGAAAAAGAGTTGTGCCGGGCAGACCGGACATCCAGAGGTATGTTGTTATGGACTCCATAATAGATTTAAGCATCGGAAAAAAGGCAAGCCAATACGAGCAGATGATACAGATTGCCAAGCTGTATTATGTGGAAGATATGTCGCAGCAGCAAATTGCGGATCGAGTGAATATGTCTCGCTCGAATATTTCGCGTATTCTGAAATCCTGTAAGGAGCTTGGTATTGTGGAGGTTCGCATCCATGAGGCTTCTTTGCGATCGTTTGAGATTAAGAAAAAACTGATCAATCGTTTTGGGATTGGGTCGGTGATCATAACCCCGCGTGTGGATGACCGCGAAGCGAGCGCGGAGAATGCAGGGATTGCAGCGGCACGTTATGTGGAAAATGTATTGACGGATAACATGAGCGTGGGCATTGGCTGGGGCGCAAGCGTTTACAAAATGGTAAAGGCGTTCACGCCGACTGTTTTAAACAATGTACAAATTATTCAATTAATGGGTGGTACGCGCATCAAGGAAGCCTACAAGGACGGTGTGCAGCTTACATTGGATTTTGCAGAAAAAGCAGGTGGTACGCCTTATATTTTGAATGCGCCGCTGCTTGTGACGACACGGCAGGTGCGCGATCTTTTTATTGAGGAAGGCGGTATCAAGGACCAGTTGGAAATGACAAAAAAGATCGATGTGGCGCTGGTGACGCTTGGAACAAACGATCCGCAATATAACGCGATGGTGCGCGCGAACTTTATGACACCCGAGCAATCGAAGGAATTGTATGATGCGGGGCTATACGCGCATATATTGGGACAACACATCGATATCCGGGGAAAGATCGGCGATACAGAGCTGAATGATCGCGTGGTGGGGATCAATATCAATACCTTTAAAGAGATACCGTTGAAGATTGGCATCGTAGTGGGAGAACACAAGGTGAAGCCCATTGTTTCGGCGCTGATGGGGGGATTCCTCGATACGTTGATCACGGATGAGCCGACGGCGTTCGCGGTGGAAGATTATGCGGCAAAGCACGGACTTTATAAACCGTTTTAAATTTTGTTAAAGGAATGGGAGAACACTATGCATAAGGTTGCAGCAACGATACTGACTTGCAATAACGCTTTTTTGGGACAAGCTGTTTTGGCGGCGCAACGCGGTGGCGCGGATCAGTTACATGTGGATATCATCGACGGACGTTACGCATCCAATTTTTCGTTCGGTCCAAAGACGATTTCTGATTTAAAAGAGGTTGTGGATATTCCGATCGAGGTTCACTTTGAGTTATATGACCCGCAGTATTATATCGATATGTTTGCGGAGGCAGGCGCTGATATGATGACGATACAAATGGATGGATGTGCTTGTCCTATTCAGGCGGTAAGCCGCGTTAAGCGCCTTGGGAAGCAGGTGGGAGTCGGATTAAAGCCCACGGAGCGTGTGGAGAGCATTGAATATATCGCGCACCATCTTGATTACCTGATCATGATGAGTGTAGAGCCGGGGTTTGGCGGACAAAAGCTGGAAGAGTCCATTTATACGAAGATCAGCGCCGCCAAAAAGATGTTCGCGGAACAGGGGCTTGCTATTCCGATTTATATCGACGGGAGCGTCAACAAGGAAACAGCGCCAAAGCTGCTTGCGTGTGGCGCGGACGTGTTGATTGTCGGTTCGTCGGTATTCTCAAGCAATAAGATAACGGATGAGGAGATCGAAGCGGGGATACAACATTTTAAAAATTTATAAATTGGGAAAAACAGCCGTTCAAAAGCGGCTGTTTTTTTGTTGCGTGAAAGAATACAAGTTTCTTTACAAAATGCAATAAATTTTACAATTATGAAGGAAATGGCATTGACAGAAAGCATTGTAAATAGTATCATAAAAGCATGAAATATAACTTTTGCAAAGAAACTTTACAAAAGTAAAGAATTGGTGCAAAAGAAACTCAAATCTATCAAATAAGCGGGTGAAAAAATGGAATTAACAAAAGAACAAATGAGGAAAATCTATTATCAGATGTTCAGTTCCCGGACGTTTGAGGAACGCGTAAACGAAATGTTTATGAAGGGTCTCATTCACGGGACGACGCACCTTGCGGTCGGTGAGGAAGCGACTGCTGCGGGCGGCATCAACGCTCTTGAGCCGGATGATTATATCATGAGTTGTCACAGGGGTCATGCGCACTGCATCGCAAAGGGCGCGGATGTGAAACGTATGATGTGTGAGCTGCTTGGAAAAAAAGATGGATTCTGTAAGGGGCTTGGCGGGTCGATGCACATCGTCGATATCTCGGTAGGCAACTTTGGCGCGAATGGCGTTATCGGACCTGCGATCCCGATGGCGACAGGCGTTGCGCTTGCCATCAAAAAGGATAAGAGCAACAAAGTGATCCTCGATTATTTCGGAGACGGCACAACGAACTCCGGCTTGTTCCACGAGGCGCTTAACATGGCGGCACTTTGGAAGCTGCCTATCGTATATATGTGCGAAAACAACTTATACGGGATGTCTACGCCCGTTGAAAAGAGCGTATCGGTAAAAGATATTGCGACAAGGGCACAAGCTTACGGAATTCCCGGTGTGATTGTCGACGGGACGGATGTTCTGGCGGTTATGGATGTTGTCAAGGAAGCGGCAGACCGTGCGCGTCGTGGCGAAGGACCGACACTTATCGAAGCAAAAACCTACCGATATCTGGGACACTCCAAAAGCGACAAGCGCGCATATCGTACGCGTGAGGAAGAAGCGGAGTGGAAGGCAAAAGACCCGATCGTTTCCTTTGGCAAGTATATGATGGAAAACGGCTTTACACAGCAGGAGATTGATGATATTCGCGCGCTTGTGGAGCGTGAATGTGAAGAGGCTGTGGAATATGCGCAAGCTGCAGAAACGATCACTCTCGAAGAAGCAAAAAAGCTTGTTTTTGCATAACGGAGGTTATTAAATGAGTACAATTACGTATGTACAGGCGGTCTCGGACGCCTTAAGAGAAGAAATGAGAAGAGACGAAAAGGTCTTTTTGCTGGGAGAAGACATGGGCGTTTACGGCGGATGCTTTGGCGTAACACGCGGTTTTTTGGAAGAGTTTGGGGAAGACAGGATCATGGATACGCCGATTTCTGAAGGCGGTTTCACGGGCATTGCGGTTGGCGCAGCTATGGCGGGATACCGCCCGGTGGTAGAATATATGTTCTCTGACTTTGTAACGGTTGCGATGGATTTGATTTGCAACCAAGCTGCAAAGCAGCGTTTTATGTTGGGCGGACAGGTGAAAATGCCGCTTGTGATCCGTACGCCGGAAGGCAGCGGCACGGGCGCGGCAGCGCAGCACTCCCAGAGCCTTGAGGCGTGGTTTTGCCATGTACCGGGGCTTAAAGTGGTTTGCCCCGCGACGCCGTATGACGTTAAAGGATTGCTGAAAGCTGCGATCCGTGAGGATAACCCGATCGTGTTTTATGAGCACAAGCTTCTATACGGCACGAAAGGCGAAGTGCCGGATGAGGAATACGTGTTGCCCATTGGCAAAGCGGATGTAAAGCGCGAGGGAAAAGACGTCACGATCATCAGCTATTCGATGACGGTGTTAAAGGCGCTTAAGGCGGCGGAAATGCTCGAAAAAGACGGCATCGACGCGGAAGTGATTGACCTTCGTACCGTTTCCCCGCTGGATGTAGACGCGATCGTTGCCTCTGCCAAGAAAACAGGGCGCGTATTGGTGACGCACGAGGGCGTGCAGAAATTTGGCGTGGGTGCGGAAGTTTCTTCTATCATCAACGACAGTGAAGCGTTCTTTTACCTTGATAGACCGGTAAGAAGATTTGGCGGCGCGGACGATATTCCGATCCCGTATTCTCCGCAGCTTGAGGCTATGGTGGTTCCGCAGGCGGAGACGATTTACGAAAAAGCAAAAGAATTGCTGAAATAGGGGGACGCGCAAATGACAAGAGTGATGTCCACACCCGCTGCGAGACGCGTGGCGGGAGAGAGAAAGATTGACCTTGCGAAGGTCAAGGGAACAGGCATCGGCGGCTATGTACAGTTAAGCGACGTACTTTCTTTTAAGGGAGGCAAGACGACGTTTTTGGCGCGCGCGATGGCGGATTATTTGGGCGTAGATATTGATGCGGTAACGTCGGAAGGCGATATGGTGCGTAAGGCGGACGTGATTGCCTATAGGGCAATGATGGGCGAAGACAAGGTGATACCATTAAACGGCATGAGAAAGACGATTGCCAAGCAGATGAAAGCAAGTCTTGATACCGCGGCGCAGTACACGATTATGGGTGAGGCGGATTGCTCGAAGTTAAAGCCGCTTATGAAGCAGTATACCGCGGATTGTATGGAAGCAACAGGCGTAAAACCGACGTTCTCTGATTTGTTTATCAAAGCGGCGGCAATGGCGCTTAAGGAAAACCCAATGCTCAACTCGTCCTTTATGGAAGACCATGTCCTCATCAAGGGCAATATCAATATTGGTCTTGCGGTTTCGCTTGGGGAGGACGGACTGATCGTGCCGAACTTAAAAAATGCGCACATGATGTCTTTATATGAGATCACAAAAATGCGTGAAGACCTTGTGACGCGCGCAAGAGACGGCAAATTGACGCCGGACGAATACACCGGAGGTACGTTCTCTATCTCCAATTATGGACGGACGCCCGTGCAGTATTTCACGCCGATCATCAACGTGCCGGAAAGCGCAATCATCGGGATCGGCAATATGACGAATAAGCCGGTCGCGGTTGGGAACGATATCGGCATTCGCCCGATGCTGGGATTGAGCTTGACGCTTGACCACAGACACATCGATGGTACGACAGGCGAAAAATTCTTGAAGGATTTCCGTGATATTATCGAAAATCCCGATCAGTTGCTTGACTAAAGCATAGTAGAAAGGAAGAATCAAATGGGTAATTTTATTACGATGCCTAAGCTCGGTATGACGATGACGGATGGCAAGATCATAAAATGGTTGGTGGAAGAAGGCGCGACAGTAGAAAAGGGCGACTATATTTTTGAAGTGGAAACAGACAAAACTTCTCTTGAGGTGGATGTACTGTACTCCGGGAAGATTTTGAAGATCTATTACGGCGCCGGGGAAACGGCTCCGGTCAACGAGCCGGTTGCGTTTATCGGCGAAGAAGGCGAGGAGATCCCGGAGGTCGATAAATCGGCAGCGCCTGCTCCGGCAGCAGAAGCTCCGGTGGCAGCACCCGCAACGGCAGCGCCGGTCGCGGCTCCGGTAAAAAAGGAAGCGGCAAAGGAAAAGGCAAAGAGACCCGAAGGAAACTTTGATTTCGACCTGATTGTTATCGGTGCGGGTCCCGGCGGATATGTTGCGGCGATCCGTGCGGCACAGCTTGGTGCAAAAGTAGCGGTTGTGGAAAAGGATACGGTAGGCGGTACATGCTTAAACCGTGGGTGTATTCCCACAAAAGCTTACTACGCAAGCGCAAAGCACTGGAAGGATATCCAAAATTCTGAAGAATTTGGTATTTCCGTAAGCGGTTCGTCGTTTGACTGGAAAAAGATTCTCGACAGGAAAAACAAGATCGTCAAGCAGCTCACGAACGGCGTAGGCGGGTTGTTTAAGAAAAACAAGGTGGAGCTGATCCAAGGGGAAGCGATAATCGAAAAAGCGCACGAGGTCAAGGTGGGCGATAAAACGTATACTTGCGCGTTTATGTTGCTGGCAACAGGCGCGAAACCGGCTTCTGTTGTCAAGACGGACGCGAAGCTTCTTAACACTGACCAGATTCTTGATATCGACAAGCTGCCCGCATCCATTGTAATCATCGGCGGCGGTGTAATCGGCTGTGAAATGGCGTGCATCTTCAATTCGTTTGGTGTAAAGACAACGGTTGTTGAGCTGATGGATCAGATTTTGCCGATGACGGACGACGAAGTGGCGGATACGCTTGCAAAACATATGAAGAAGAGCGGCATCAATTTGCTGACAGGCACGACATGTGACGAGATCAAAGAAGGAAACGGCAGTTATACGATCAAGCTTTCTAACGGAGATACCATGGAAGCGGAGATGATGCTGGAGGCAGTCGGAAGAAGCGCTGAAGGCAGCGGTTTTGATAAGCTTGACGTGAAACGCACGCCCAAGGGATGCGTGGAAGTGGATGAGCTGATGCGTACAAGCGCAGAAAATATTTATGCGATCGGCGATATCAACGGCAAATTCCAGTTGGCACACGCAGCTTCCGAGCAGGGCATCCTCGCTGTGGAGCACATGTTTGGCGGGATTGAGTCGGCAGACGAACAGCCCATACCGTCGTGCATTTTTACAGACTTAGAGATTGCGTTTGTGGGGATGAGCGAAAAGCAGGCGAAAGAACAGGGGATTCCGGTCAAGACATACAAGTTCCCTTATGCCGCAAACGGCAAAGCGTTGACGCTGGGTGAAAGCGAAGGTTTTGTAAAGGTGATTGCGGATGAACGCTGGGACGAGATACTGGGCGTTCACATTGTTGGCGCGGAAGCGTCGAGCATGATCGAAGAAGCGGTTATGGCAATGCGCTGTGAAGCGACGGCAGAGGTCGCGGGCAGCACGATTCACGCACATCCGACGCTCAGCGAAACATTGATGGAAGCGTTCCTTGGCGTAAGCCGCGGCGCGATCCACATGTAATATGCGTATCACTCCTTAAAAATATGATACATAAAAAGAGGCAGCCGCTTTTAGCGGTCAGCCTCTTTTTATGATTGGGGGTATATGCAAACGCGAAAGGTATCGCGCTCGTCGCTAAATGTTTTGAGAGATCAGGCGTTTTCTACGAAGTCAATGATTTCTTCTTTGGATTTTACGCCCACGAAACGACCCATTTTCGCGCCGCCATCAAAAAGATAAACGGTGGGAATGGACATTACGCCGTATTCTTTGGCGATATTTTGTGCTTCATCTACATTCACCTTTACAATTTTCAGGTTAGGGATCTGACCGTCAATTTCCTCTAAGATCGGCGAAAGCATTTTACATGGTCCGCACCAGTCCGCATAGAAATCGACCAACACCATATTTTTATCCTGCAATACCTCTGCGTCGAACTGTCCTTCGGTGATATGTTTGATACTCATACTAATACACACTCCTTACATTTATGAATTGTTTTGTTAAAATATATTTACCCAATGGGGGTAATAGTAAACAAATTATTTATGCGGCAATGCCGCTAAACTCACGCTTTAAAAAAATCCGCGCGGTCATCGTGAGGAAGACCAGCACGCAGATGGCAACGCTACCCAAGATAGCGAGCATTACACCGATCTGATAGCGCACAGCAAGTTCCGGAGGCGTGCCTGCGAGAATTTGTCCGGTCATCATACCCGGTAAAGTGACAATGCCCATTGTGAGCATGGATGTCAGCGTGGGCAGTATGGCGTTGGTAAACGAGCAATTGATACTATCGCGCACAGCGCGTTTGGGCGTTGCCCCTAACATGAGCGCTTGCTCGATCTGTCCGCGGTTTTGTTTAAATTCCGTGATGAGAGTATTCATGCAAAGCGCTACGCCGGTCATGGAATTACCAAGTACCATACCTGCGATGCTAACGAAATAACGTGTTTCATACCACGGTTTGACACCAATCACGAGAGCCAGAAAATAAAGCATAACACACGAACAGCCAATGACAATGGACAGGGCAACGGGGCGCATAATGAACGGACGTAATTCTTTCGGCGCACGATGAGCAACGCTCAGAACGGCAAAGATAAGCATGCCTGCAAAGATTGTTAATGTGAGCCATAAGCTTGGATTATTGAATGCAAGTGTCAACAGATAGCCTGCAAGTACCAGCTGCAGCGTCATGCGAAGCGTAGACACTATCACCTGTTTGCTTTTGTCGATTCCCCGGATTTTGAATAAAACGAGAAGCAGGATTACAAAGACATATGCCGCGATGAGCTGCCATATGGTGATCACTACCGAATCCATGTACATCCTCCTCCTTTGTGAAGCTCGACGTGGTGGTCGCACAGCAAAGCGCTTTGCGGCGAATGCGTAATGAGGATCATGGTCGAGCCGACATCTTTTGTGAAACGCAAAAGATTATGCATAACGGTTAACTGTGTGGCTTCATCAAGAGCGCCGGTAGGTTCGTCGATGAGAATAGCATCACTTTGCAAAGCCAACGCGCGCGCAAGGCATAGCCTTGACCGCTCCCCACCGGATAACATTTTAGTATCATGGTCAAGCGCTACCGGAAGTTGTACACAATGAAGGAGTTCTAAAAAAAATGAATCATCCGGCACAGCGCGTTCGGAAAAATCAAAAGCGATCTTCAAATTGTGGCCAACATCTCCTTCATATATAACAGGGGATTGGGCAACCATAACAGAACGTCTGCGCAGGTTTTTGAGGGTACGGATATCCTGCCCGTCAAAAAATATCTGTCCGCTGTCCGGAAGGATAAGCCCGTTAAGAAGTTTTAAAAATGTGGTTTTTCCGGCACCGGATGGTCCGGTGAGAGCTGTTGAACGTCCCTTTGTAAAAAAGAGGGACGGAATATCCAAAATGTCACGGTATAAAAGGTTTTCTACCCGGTACATGACCATACCTCAACGATACAGTTATTTTAAAAGACCTTTGCTCTCTTTAAACACCCAGTCGCGCTGGATGGAAAAGCTCGCCATAAAGATGACCAGATCCACAACGACCTTCAGCAGTGTATTGACTTCATCGCCGCCGCCGAGCAGCGAACCGATGCTCCATACAAGAAGCCATGAGGCAACCAACTGACCTATGGCAAGGATCACAAAGCGCGCCGCAGTGCCGCCCGAACGTGCCTGCGAATTGAATACAGCACCCCGGTTCAAAAGATAGGTCGCAATGGAACATAAGATCCTTGAGATGACGGTGGCTGTAAGGATTTTGAATTCATCGTCCAAAAACGAAAAAAGCTTTTGGAACAGATAGAATGTTCCGATATCTACCAGATAAGCAATGAACGCGGCAATGCTGAACTTAATGAATACGAGATACAGTTTAAAGGACGAGGTCAGCAAAGCCCAACAGGGAGCGGTATTGATTTTTGTGCGGGTCTTAACATCAACGATGGAAAGATTCTTTTCGCGCGCTTCCAGCAAGAGATTGCTCAAGAAGTGTTTGTCCTTGCTTTTCATGCGCGTCATCAATTCTAAATTTTCACGTGACATCGCGATAAGTGATGAAGTGGCATCCTGTGTCTCGATCCCTGACAAAAATCCGTAAATATTTTGCGGAAGAGATTTCTTTACCGTTTGTTCACGCGCTCCGACAGATACCTTATCAGGAGCCGAAGAAGCAGCCAGCGCGACTTTTTTGATATCCTCCGAGGTAAAACCATCGGCAGGGTCTACATAGACGAAAAGAGGCGCGTCAGACTCCTTGAGCGCCCATTGGAAAAAAGTACGGGGCGTCATGTCTGCGCGCGCGACCAGAACATGAAAGCTGTCCCGTGTCAATTGCTGCGATAACGTTTCGTTTGCATCCATCAAAAGAATGGTTGTTTTGCTTGTTTCCATAACGATATTATTTTATCATTTTACACCGGATTTGGCAATGTACTGTGCAAATCTGATGAAAAGGAATTTTGCATTGATAATAGATTTCGTATATAATTGGAGCGAGAAATTTGTTGGAGGAAAAAGCAGGTGCGCGCGCTTCGAAATATACTGATCCTGATGATCGCCTTGGTTGTTTTTGTGTTTGTGTTCGCGGGACACAGTGAGCTTGACCGTTATCTGCCGCTGATGGAGACAAAAGGCGCGATTACCACCTTGGTCTTAGGAGGCGCATATGATCTGGGCGATGGAGAGTATCTTGTGCGCGAGGGAGAAGAGAGCGTGTTTGTAGAGCATATGCAAAAGGAAGGCTGGAAAGTGCGGCACGCAGAGGGCGGACGGGTGAGCTTTGAAAAAGATGGCAGAAATGTTACATATGAACAGTCTGTTTTTCTGGGAGGTTTTACGGTTTATCGACCGGTTGCGCAACAAGGAAATTAAAAAAGAGCGCTCAGCGCTCTTTTTTAATGGAATGATTTGTTTGTAACTTTATTTGGATTGATTGAATAATCTTCAAATTCGTTGGTCAGGTTTTTGCTGTACAGAGGATCATACGGATATTTTTCATCCCATTTGGCAAGCCACTTTTTTTGTTCTCCCTCGAATCGTTTGATTTTTTCCGGCGTTTCCTCGTAACCGCGCGTTTTTGATTCGTAATGATAAAGCTCCGCAAATGGTGTGAATAAATTGATATAACCCGCCTCGCGTATTTTGAGGCATAGGTCTACATCGTTGAATGCGACAACAAATTGCTCGTCAAAGCCACCAACCTCTTCAAACACGCTTTTTCTGACCATCAGGCAAGCGGCGGTAACGCCGGCGACATCCTGCGCAAAAGTCATGCGACCAAACGACCCTACATCCCACCGGTCGAGGTGTTTGTGTGAATGTCCGGCGACCGCACCGATTTTCAAAACGACACCGGCGTGCTGGATCGTGTCGTCCGGATAATAAAGCTTTGCACCCACTGCGCCAATTTCGCCGCGTATGGCGTGCATCGCCATTTGTTCCAGCCAGTCGGGGGTGATCACGGACACATCGTTGTTTAAAAACAACAACAATTCGCCCTTTGCCTCTCTGACCGCAAAATTGTTGATTGCCGCATAGTTGAAAATACCGTCCCATGTAACGATACGAATCTTTGAGTGCTGCTTCAGTTTGTCGTAATACACGAAAATATCTTTGCTTGTACTGTTGTTTTCCACAACGAGAATCTCGTAGTTGTCGTAGGTGGATTTGGATAGGATCGAGTCAATACATTTTTTGAGCGTGGCAGGTTCATCTTTGTTGGGAATGATGATGGAAATGAGCGGATGCGGCGTGGGGATATCATAGCTCGTGATATAGTAGTTATCGAGCGTATTGTAAGCGACATGCGCGTCAGTTTGTCCTCTGCGTAAAAATGCCGCTTCCAAAGCTTTTTTCCCAGCTTCCACAGTATAGCTTTTGGTATCTGAGGAAAAGGCTGTGGATGTTTCAGATATGCGCCAATGGTAGAGGATATCGGCGATATGCCCGATTTTTTTTGCTTTTTCCGTTGCGCGCAAAAACAGATCGTAATCCTGTGCGCCGTTGAAATCCGCGTTAAAATAACCGATTTCATTCAACAGCGATTTTTTCATGACTACAAAATGCGTGATGTAATTGAACGCGAGAAACATATTGGGCGCAAAATCCGGTTTGAAAAAGGGATCGAACCGACGGTTGCCGTCTTCTGTGATCTTATCTTCGTCCGAGTAAATAAATTCGTAGTCGCTGTTTTGGTTGATCAGCATAACATTTTCGTAAAGCGCCTGGGGCATGAGTGTATCGTCGTGATCAAGCAGGGCGACATATTCACCTGTTGACATCTCAATCGCGCGGTTGGAATTACCGGAGATCCCTTCGTTTTGCTCAAGCTTTTTGTATACGATGCGCTCGTCGTTGTAAGAAGCGGCGATATGCCCAAGATCGTTTGGTTCGGTGCTGCCGTCCGCAAGGCACAGCTCCCAATTTGAATAGGTTTGGGCGCGTACAGAGTCGATCATTTCACAAAAAAAGTGTTCTTTCGTATTGTACAGCGGCACAATAATACTGATTTTGGGAGCATAGTCAAACACATAGGCGCGCTGCGCGGCATATTCTGCCTCTGTGGGCGTATTGTTCTTCATCCAATATAGGTATTCCGCATCAAACTGAACGTAGATTCTGCACGCCACGCTGCCGCCATCAGCTACCTCAAACCCATTCTTTTTCTTATGCGGGTTTACAAGAACGCCGCTTTGGGGCGAAGAAGATGTGAATGTAAAAGTAAGAGGCATATTAACGATCCGCAGGATAGGCAAAAAGGTGAATACGGTGTAATCATTATTTTTAATCTCATTGGATGTTGTCTCAAGAAGCAGTTTGCCCTTCGGATCATGGACGGTAAGCGTCAACGTATCCTGCGTGTTCGCGCTCTGCGTCAAAATATCAATGCGTCCGACATTGACAGACGCGGGGATGGCGACAAAACTGACTTTTTGTTTGGGCACAAAACCGACTGGATCGTGCGGATTTTTGATGTAGGATTCGTTGGTGATAATGGAAATGCGTTGATATACGTCCTTTGCCATATCCCCAAACTGCATTTTTTCTTTTACGCGGCGCAAGAATTCACGCATACCATAATCGCGGATGATCGCGCGTACACGTTTCCATTTTCTGTTTTTCAGTTTTCCCGCGACTTTCGCGAGATTTTTCAGCTTACCCATGCCTGTCCTCCGGTGGTTTTTGTTTATGAAATACCCGAATATATAATGCTGTATACAAGGATTACGAGCAATATGAACCCAAAAACACCCAGTAAGGTAAACCAGAAAGATTTGGGGATTTTTTCTTTTTTTGCCGCAGGCGTTTCTTGTTCAAGCTGCGCCTTGCACTTGGGGCAGAAATCCGCGGAATCGTCAAATTTTGTTTTGCAGATCGGGCAAATTTTCATGGCTGATCCTCGTCCTCTTCTTTTTTATTTTTTTGAAGTTGTTTTTGTTCACGGCGATAAAAATACAGCAAAATCAGAAACAGCGCACTTAACCCTGCAATCGTTAGTATACAAAATAAAACGTTATCTGACAGGAAAATACTGCTTAATACGAAACAGGCGTATGCTACGAAACTAATGCGCGACAGACCTTTTCGAAGAAGCTCGGACAAAAGCAATACGACTCCTGCAAAAAACGCTATGGTACCGATCAGGTTATTTGTTGTCAAAAACAATCCATCCATAAAATATACCTGTACCCATTATAGCATGGAAAGGAAAAAAGGACATAAAAATTTACGTTATTGTTGTTAACAAAACACAACATATATGATAGTATAAGGGGAGGTATAACAGGATGAACGATGTTATTTTAAAAACGCTGACGTTTTGCTTGCGGGAGAATAAGCCTGCTATCGTAATTTACGAGGGGGCGAAAGGGATATCGCAGCGGCGCGTTTATATAAGAAAAATCACGGAACAGAGTGTGACGGTATATTGTATGCAGAAAAAAGGGCTCCGCGTTTTTCGTTTAGACGGTATTTTATCGGCAAAAACAGCCGACGAATGACGAGGAAAATGAATGAAGGAAAAGGACAAAGAAGTCTGTAACGCCAAGAGAATGGAAGCGCTTCGTGAGTTGGATGAAAAAATGCAGGTGTTCGCGGAGGAACGCGAGAAGCTCAACAAAATGAGCGCACAACGCATTGCGCTCGGCAAGCCGCTTACGGACGGAGATATTTTGCTGCAAAACGAAATTTGCAGCGATATGAGCCTTGATATTATGAAGCTGCAGGAATATTTGGGCGAAATTGAGGACGCATAGTTTTATGAATACAGTGATGAATGAAACGGAATATCTTGCTTCGATTTTAGGAGCGATGAGCGACATGGTGCGTGTCATTTCGAGGGACGGCAAAGTCGTTATGGCGAATGAAGCATTCAAAAAGCGTTTTGGCTGTACGGAAGAGCATAAGTGCTATGAGCCGTTTCATCAGGATGCGCCGTGTGAACATTGCCTCTCGCGGGAAGTATTGGAAGAAGGCGGACCTAAGCGTCTGACACGTAAGGTGGCGGGACGTGTTTATTCGGTGACGGTATCTCCGTTAAAAGGACCGGATGGCGCGAACATCGCTGCGGTGGAAGTATTTCGAGATATTACGCTTGATTATAACATCAAGCAAAATTTGCTGATGCAGAATGCGAAGATGCAAAAAGACTTGCAGCTTGCGCGGAAGTTGCAGGAGGCTCTTGTCAAGAGCACGATGCCAAAGGTTGGGGGCGGATATGAGCTGACGGCAGGGTTTTTCCCGTGTGAAGCGGTCGGCGGAGATATCTATGATTGTACTGTTTACGGTGATAAGCTGGTCATATACTTAGCGGATGTATCAGGACACGGCGTGATGCCTGCGATGTTGTCCGTGTTTTTTTCGAGAGTGGTGCGCGCGGCTTGCCTGATGGGATACTTTAAGCCGTCCGAGATTCTTAATTATGCGGAGAACGAATTTTTAGATTTGAATTTATCAGACGCAATCTATATTACTGCGTTTATTACTGTGATCGATTTAAAAACAAATGAGGCGACGTATTCCAATGCGGGGTTGTCGGTCATGCCTGTGCTTTATAAGAACGGTGACTTTAAAGAACTGTATATGCCCTCACATCCGCTTTGCGACTGGTTTTTGGATACGCCGTTCGAAGATGGTACGTTTATCTTTGAGGACGGAATGCGTTTTCTGATCTACTCGGACGGGGTGGACGACATCCATAGCGATCCGAAGGTAAAAGAACGGTTGTTTGAAATGCTGGGAAAAGATGCGTTTGAAAGCAAAGCGTTTATAGAAGAAGTACGTGAAGAACTGCACAGCAATCCGGAGGACGACCTGACGATGCTGCTGTGTGAGAAGAGGGGTAAGGGAGAGTAAGTTGGAGAACTTCTTAGAACCGCTTGTAAATAGTTTGCTTGCCTTTACATGGCGCGATGCGCTTGACATCATTATTGTAGCGGTCATTCTTTATTGGGTGATCAAGCTGCTTGCCAAGACGCGAGCAATAAGGGTGCTGATCGGGCTGGGAGTGATATTGATCCTAGCGCGGTTGTTTGTTGTATTTGATTTAAAAACGGCCTCGTGGTTGTTTAACGCGATCCTGACAGCGGGCGCGGTTTTGATTGTGATATTGTTCCAGCCGGAGATCAGGCGAGCGCTCGAAACGCTGGGGCGCGGGAAAATATTTACGTTCGCCAGCAAGTCGCAGATAGATGTACAAAAGGCGGAACAAGTTGTTGAGGAAATTTCACGCGCGGTGCTAAATATGTCCAAGCAAAAAGTGGGAGCGATCCTCGTATTTGAGCGTAAAACGGGTCTTGGAGACGTGATGGAATCTGGAACGACGCTTGAGGCGGATATTTCCAGCGAATTGATCGAAAATATCTTTTATCCCAACACACCGCTGCATGACGGTGCGATGATTTTGCGCGGAGAAAAAATTCTCGCGGCCGGATGCTTTTTGCCGCTTTCCGATAACAAGCAGATCGCGCAGGAGCTGGGGACGCGACATCGGGCATCTCTGGGGGTTTCCGAGGTATCGGATGCTTATGTGCTGGTGGTTTCTGAGGAAAAGGGAATTATTTCATTTGTGTATGACGGTGTGCTCAAGCGCTATATTGACGCGAAGATGCTCAAGGAGATATTGTCTGAATTGTATATGCCGGAAGCAGACGAAAAATCCACAAAAAAACTCACCGGTTCCAAGTTCAAACGGAAGGTGGGTGACGATGAATGAGTAAATTTCTATACGTTTTGAAGCGCGTGTTCATCCACAACTGGAGGATGAAACTGGGGGCGGTTGTTTTTGCGTTCATTTTATGGAGTTTTATGATTGCGTCCACCAATCCGTATATGTCCAAGACATTTTCAAATATACCGGTCACTTATACTGCGGCGGAGGAGCTGAAACAGAGTAATTTAACCACGACAGTACCGCTTTCTGAGCTTTTGAAGACAGCGGAGATCACTGCTTCCGCACCCGCGGACGCGCTGCAATATTTGACCGAAAATATGATTCAGGCGAGCGTCGATTTGTCCAGCATTAAAACACCGGGGGAATATACGCTGCAGGTAAATGCGATACCTATGTTGAAGGATTGTAAAATTACGAAAGTGAATCCGAGCTCTGTTACGGTAGTCGTAGAGGAAATCATTTCCAAGGAAGTGCCTGTGGAAGTCAGGGTGACGGGTGATGAAAAGGATTGGTTATATTATGGCGAGCCTGTGCTTTCTGAAACGTTTGTCACGGTAAGGGGAGCGCAATCTAATGTGGAAGAGGTAGCAAAAGCAGTGTGCACGGTAGATATTGGAGATATGACCGCGTCTGCTAAGGCGAGCTACAAGGTGACGTTTGTCAACGAAAAAGATGAAGAGCAGCAGAGCAATTTGTTTAGCGGTGTGCCATCGGTGATTGTGGAAATGCCGGTTTATCCTAAAAAGCTTGTGAGCGTTGATACATCGGCAATTCAAAATACGACGACAGGGCTTGCGGAGGGATATAAGATCACAAATGTGAGTGTTGAGCCGGCAAGTGTCAATCTGGCGGGAGATATGGATCTGTTGGAAGCGATCAACAGCGTGACACTGGAAACGATTGAGCTTGACAACGCATCCGGTGATATGATTGTGGAGGTGAGCGTAAAGCTTCCGGATGGCGTTATCGCCGCGATTCCGGCAAAGGTGCAGGTGCAGCTTACGATCGCGCAGCCGGAGATTCATAACACGTATTCTGCGGTGAAGGTTGCAACGAAAAATTTAGACGATGGACTGAAGGCAAAGATAGATCCGGCAAATATTGATGTGGATGTTTCCGGTACGGAAGAAGCGCTGGCTGCGTTTTCCGCATCAAAACTGAAACCGTTTGTGGATTTGTCGGGGCTTACGAGGGGGGTGCATGAAAATGTCCCCATTAAATTTGAGAATGAGCCGGATCTTGGCGTGAAGGTAGTTGCTGCGCCGTTGACGGTAACGGTAACGATATCATAAGAGATGTCAATCGGTTTGGCAGGAAGAGAGAAAACGGCGCGTCATACGCGCCGTTTTGGACAGGAGAAAGAGATGAAAAGATTTAATATATTTGCGGGCAATTATGGTAGCGGTAAGACGGAGATATCGCTTAATACGGCACTGAAACTTGCAGAAGAAGGACAGACGACGCTCGTGGATATGGATGTGGTAAACCCGTATTTCAGAAGCGCGGAGAGTGAGACGTTGCTAAAACAACATGGCGTGCGTTTGATTGCGCCGCCATATGCAAATACGAATGTAGATGTTCCCGTGCTTTCGGCAGAGGTGATGGCGGCTTTCGAAAGCAGGGCGGCGGTATTCGACGCGGGCGGAGATCCGGTGGGAGCTGCGGCGCTGGGTGGGCTATTGCAGAAATTTCAGCCTGTGCGGGACGAAACGATGCTTTATTATGTGGTCAACGCACGCAGGCCTCTGCAGCAGAGCGCCGAGGAGATTATTGACATGATGGAGCAGATTAGCGCGCGTGTACGGCTAAAGGTTGATGGGCTTATCAACAATACAAACCTGGGACGGGAGAGCAGCGTGGAAGATTTGCTGTATGGACAGAAGGTGTGTAAGGAAGTAAGCGTAAAAACGGGGACACCGATCCTGTATGTTTCAGGTAAGCCGGAAATTTTGGCGGCGTTTGACAAGGCGGGGTATGAAACACCGCAAATCCCGCTCAGCATCTACACTTTTCCAGACTGGCTTGTTGACGCTGAAAGTGAAAAGTGATACTCTATAAAGGTGCCTTTTGGGCATTATAACATGAAAATGCAAAAAATTTACATATAAAGGTGATGAGAAAATGGCAAAGTTGACGATCTACGAAGATACGTGTAAGGGTTGCGGTCTGTGTATCGGGGCGTGCCCCAAAAAATTGCTGGCGATTGATAAATCGCATCTGAATGCAAAAGGATATCATCCGATTGGTATCGAGAAACCGGAGGAATGCATCGGTTGTGCGTCTTGCGCGCGGATGTGCCCGGATTGTGCTCTGGAAGTGGATAAATAATTTTAATCAAATTTTTAGGATAAAGGTGAAAAGATAAATGGCTAAGGTATTAATGAAAGGAAATGAGGCAATTGCGGAAGCTGCTATTAAGGCGGGTTGTACGCATTTTTTCGGATATCCGATCACGCCTCAGAATCAGGTTCCTGAATATATGTCCAAACGTATGCCGCAGATTGGCGGGACGTTTATTCAGGCAGAGAGCGAAGTTTCTGCAATCAATATGGTATATGGTGCTGCGGGCGCAGGCGCGCGCGTTATGACATCCTCTTCCTCTCCGGGTATTAGTTTGAAGCAGGAAGGGATCAGCTACATCGCTTGTGCGCAGCTTCCTTGCCTGATTGTCAACATCATTCGTTCCGGACCGGGGCTTGGAGGGATCCTGCCGTCGCAGGGGGATTATTTTCAGGCGACGAAAGGCGGCGGGCATGGCGACTATCATCTGGTCGTTCTTGCGCCATCCAGTGTGCAGGAGGCGGCGGACCTTGTCGCGGAGGGTTTTGACATCGCGGATCAGTATCGTATTCCCGTTATGATCTTAGGGGATGGGATGATCGGTCAGATGATGGAGCCGGTGGAGTTCACAAAGAGAGAAGGCCGCGAGCTGCCGGAGAAAACATGGGCAGCAAACGGATGGAAGGATAAGTCCCGCCCGCGTAACATCGTAAATTCATTGTATATCGAAGCCGAATCAATGAAGGAAGTCAATGATCAATTGCAGGCGAAGTACGCGGAAATCACGAAAAACGAGACGCGCGTACAGGAATTTATGGTGGATGACGCAGATTATGTGATCGCGGCGTTTGGTACGACGGCCCGCATTGCGAAGAATGCGGCTTTAAAAGCACGCGAGATGGGCATTAAGGTAGGCGTGATCCGTCCGATCACCTTGTGGCCGTTCCCGTCGGACGCGTTTGCAAAGGCGGCGGATCGCGTGAAGGGGATGCTGTGTGTGGAAATGAATACGGGACAGATGATCGAAGATGTAAAGCTTGCCGTCAATGGCAGAGTACCGGTTGAATTTTATGGTACGACAGGCGGCTTTATTCCGACTCCCGATGCTGTTTTACAGTCGCTTCTTAAGCTGAAGGAGGGCAAATAATTATGACAAAGGTATTCCAGAAAACAAAAATGCTCACGGATGTCCCGTTCCATTACTGCCCGGGATGCACTCATGGTATCATCCACAGATTGGTGGCGGAGTGTATAGAAGAGATGGCCATGGAGGACAAGACTGTCGGTGTTGCGCCGGTTGGTTGTGCGGTGTTTGCATACAATTATTTTAACTGTGATATGATGGAGGCGGCTCATGGGCGCGCGCCGGCAGTTGCGACCGGTATCAAGCGTACATGTCCTGAAGATTTGGTGTTTACATATCAGGGGGATGGAGATTTGGCGTCTATCGGTACGGCAGAGATCGTACATGCCGCTGCAAGAGGGGAAAAGATCACAACCATCTTTGTAAACAATGCGATCTATGGCATGACAGGTGGACAAATGGCACCAACTACGTTGGTGGGACAGGTCACGACGACCTCCCCCTACGGCAGGAATGCCGAAACGCAGGGTTTGCCTGTGCGTATGGCTGAAATGCTTGGAACGCTTGACGGCGCTTATTACATCGAGCGCACTTCTACGCACGATGTCGCGAATATTATTAAGACGAAAAAAGCGATCAAGAAAGCGTTTGAGTACCAGATGCAGGGCAAAGGTTTTTCGATGGTAGAAATTCTCTCCACATGCCCCACAAATTGGGGATTGAATCCGGTGGAAGCGCTTGATTGGCTGAAAGAAAACATGATTCCCCAATATCCTTTGGGCGTAACAAAGGAGGGAAAATAATTATGACAGAACAGATTATTTTAGCGGGCTTTGGCGGGCAAGGTGTCTTGCTTGCGGGGCAGATCATTGCATACGCTGGTATGAACGAAGGAAAGAATGTCTCGTGGTTGCCGTCATACGGTCCGGAAATGCGCGGGGGCACGGCGAACTGTAATGTTGTCGTATCTGATGAAGAGGTAGGATCCCCTGTCGTTGTGGAAGCAGATTACGTGATTGTAATGAACAGACCGTCGCTTGAGAAGTATGAAAAGGACTTGAAGCCCGGCGGCGTATTGCTTTTGGACAGTGATTTGATTGAGGTTGAACCGCAACGCAGCGATATCAAGGTGATCAAAGTTCCGGCAAACTCCTTGGCAGAGCAAGCCGGAAGCGTGAAAGCTGCTAATATGGTGATGTTGGGCGCGTACAATGAATGTGCGCATGTGGTTGACAACAAAACGATCATCGATTGCCTTGCAAAGATTATGGGCGAGAAAAAAGCGCACCTCATCCCGATGAATCAAAAGGCGCTTGCGCTGGGTGCGCAGGCAGCGAAATAAAAGCAAACCATAAAAAAGAGACTGTCCTTCCTTATCAGACAGTCTCTTTTTTATTTGTTTGTAGGATCAGCCGCCGGCGTCCGGATTGGGGGCAGACGGAGAGGGAGCAGGGGGTTCCGCCGTATGCGTCGGAACCGGTGGTACGCTTGCAGATGGCGATGGTTCGGGCGTTTGTACCGGAGTATTCCATCCGGGGAAATGCACATCGCAATCGGTATTTGGATCGCCGCCTGAAGAGTAAGAGGTTCCGCCATCGGCAACGGTGGGTTCGGATGCGGTTGCAATACCCGATCCGGAGCCTTTCCACTTGGCATATGGCGAATCCTCAGGGAAAGAACTTACCACGAAATTATAAGCCGTTTCCTCCGGGCACACGCCTTCGATGAAGCGCTTGCCCGAAACACCGCACATTTTGATCGTATAGGACGAGTGCAAGTCACACACCTTGGTTGGTTCTGTACCGCTGAGCATCCAACCCGTAAATACAGGACAACCGGAGCCGGGAGCTAAGTTGGTGTATGCGCAGACTTTTGCGTTTGTATTGATGCTAAAATCTTCGGGCGTGCCGTCAATAATCTGCTTGTCCGTAAGACCGTCATGGATCTTTTGCATATACCGATTCCATAGCTCTGCGGGGGCCCCGCCACCGAAATATTTCTTGCCCAGTGATTTGTTTTGGTCGTGACCAACCCAGATCATTGAAGTATAATAGGGCGTGTAGCCGGCGAACGTAATTCCCTTGTTGTCGCCTACGGTACCTGTTTTACCGGCGGTAGTCATGCCGTTAAGCCTAGCATCCGTACCCGTACCTTCGCGTACCGCCTCTTCCAAAACGTCTGTAAGCATATAGGCGGTGCTAGGCATGAACGCCTGATGTACATCGCGGTCTTTTTGTGTGTCGATGATCACGTTTTTGTTTGCATCCCGTACTTGCGTGAATGAAACAGGCTGGCGGTATTCGCCCTGATTAGCGATTGCCGCATAAGCCGCGGTCATTTGTATGGGAGTAACCTCTGAGCCGCCAAGAGCAAGACCAACGCCGGTAGGCGTGATGTTTGTATCGGGAATCCCAAGCAGGTGCAGATAATCCACTGATTTATCAATGGTGACATAATCCATCAGCGTCCGTGCCGCAGCGACATTACGCGAGTCGACAATGGCGTCACGCATCATCATTGGTCCTTGCGTGCCGGTAATGTCCGGAGCGCCTTCCGTACCGTCTTTGATCAGCCAACCTGTGATAGGCGCGGGGATGTTTGCTACGGAAGAAACGGGACCATAACCTAAGTCAAACGCAGGTCCGTATACAGCAAGCGGTTTCATAGAAGAACCGACTTGCAGTCCTTTGTTTGCGAGGTTTTGACTGCGGCGAATGGTGGGGGTATCTCTTGAGCCGACGATCGCTACAAGATAGCCTGTTTCGTTATCTATGACCGCGGCTGCCGCCTGTGGTTGAGGGATCACATTACCATCGCTATCCACTCTTTGGCTGATGCTTTCAGGAAGCTTGGGATAGTTTTCATATTCCGCAAGCGTATTTTGGACAGTGTCCTGGATCGTTGGGTTGAGCGTGGTGTAGATTTCGTAACCACCGGCTCGCATTTCGCGGTCAACCTTCTGACGATTGGCTTGCGTGTCTTCCAGCCCTTCTTTTTCGAGCAGGAAGGTCTGCACGTCATACACGACATATTCTACAAAGTGAGGATACAGGTAGAGCTCGTTGGTGGGAGACTCCGGCTGTATCTGCATCATTTCCTTCCATGTATCAAGGTAGCCGTCTCTTAAGAGCTTATCGCCGGTATAGCCGGGTTCCAAGCATTGGGGAGCAAGGTAATCGGTGGCGGGGATCTGCACGGCATGGTAATCTTCTTCTGTGATCATGCCATCCCAGTACATACGCTCCGCAATGATATTCATGCGGTTGATGAGGTCAGGCAGATGCTCGGGATATTTATATGTCGCAAGACGCGGATTATACTTGGTGGGATTTTGCGTGATGGCGGCGATCATGAGCATTTCGCGCAAATTGAGTTCGGACAGATCTTTGGCAAAATAATCCTTTGCGGCAGTTTTGACACCGTATACCGTACCGCCCAAGGGGATCGCGTTCAGGTAGGCTTCTAAGATTTCATCCTTGCTGTACTTTTTTTCCAACTCTGTGGCAAGGTATGCTTCTTGCAATTTGCGCTTATAAGAACGCTCGTTTGAAAGCAGCTTGTTTTTGACGAGCTGCTGGGTGATCGTGCTGCCGCCTTCCACTTTACTGGAAGACATATTGGAAAGGAATGCGCCGACAAGACGACGGAAGTCCACGCCGTTATGATCATAAAAACGAATGTCTTCGACCGCGATCACTGCGTTACGCAAGTTCTCAGGGATTTCATCAAGCGTTGCATAGTCACGGTTTTCAGAGCCGGTGTATGTTGCGAGAAGCTTTGTCGTATCGCCGTCCTGATAATAGATCTTGGAGCTTAGGCTCTGATCTTGGATTTTACCGACGTCGAGCTCGGGGGTAGTATCAAGATAGGCGTTGGCAACACCCATCAGCGAACCAGCGCCGATAATCGCTGCAATAAGGATGGCGACAAACGTAAACTTTACAGTCGTTAAAATCACGCCAAGAACAAAATTCGGTTTTTTGTCGCGCGGCTTGAAAATAGATTTTTTGCCGGATACGACAGGAATAGGCTGCGTTTGCTCTACAAGAGGCGTGGCAGTCTTTTTGATTTTTTTGCTGACAGGCTCCGTAAAAATGACCGTTTCATCAGAAACGGATGCGTTTTCCTGTTTCTTTCGGATAGGCTGGAAATCTGCAGGCTTCTTGTTGACCGGTTTTTGAGGAACGGGCTTTGCCTTGGGGACATAGGTCTTTGTCTTGACCGGCTTTTGAGGAACGGGCTTTGCCTTAGGGACATAAGCTTTTGTTTTGACCGGTGTTTTTTTTACTTCTTCGTTATCGAATGGAATAGGCGTGGGACTTTTGATTTTGCGAACGCTGGTCGATGCGCTGTTTTTGACCCTGTTTGCCACGCCTGAAAAAGTAGTTTTTATTTTATGTGCCGCGGTAGAAAAGAAAGTGGTTACTTTTTCCCCGGCATTTTTTATCGTATCCCGAAAATCTTTATTGGGAGTCATTTAAGAAGTTACCTCCGCATTATATTTACTACATCTATTATATATAGCCATACAAAATTATCTTAGCATACTTCACATTACAAATAAATGTTTTTCACAAAATATTCACAGAAGGGAGGCGATGAAAGTTTACAAAAATACGAAATTATGATACTATCGTACAGTAATTATTATGGGTTTGAGGTGAAAAAACAATGTCCGGACATTCAAAATGGTCTACCATCAAGAATAAAAAGGGGAAAGCCGATGCTGCGCGCGGCAAGGTTTTTACGAAAATAGGCAGGGAGATCGCGGTAGCGGTCAAGCTTGGCGGACCTGATCCGTCGATGAATTCGCGGCTGCGGGACGTTATTGCCAAGGCAAAAGCAAACAATATGCCTAACGATAATATTTCGAGATCAATCAAAAAAGCCTCAGGAGAGTTGGGGAGCATCAATTATGAAGAATTGACATATGAAGGATATGGCATTGGCGGCGTTGCTGTTATTGTAGAAACGATGACAGATAACAAAAATCGTACGGTGGGTGAGGTTCGCCATGCATTTGATAAATTTGGCGGATCCCTTGGGACAAACGGAAGCGTAGCTTTCATGTTCGATAAAAAGGGTGTAATCGTGATCGACGCGGAAGCGGGAGATGAGGACAGCGTAATGGAAGCGGCGCTTGAAGCGGGCGCGGAGGATTTTTCGGCAGAGGACGGCGTATACGAGATCACAATAGCGCCCGAAGATTTTTCGGCGGTGCGTGAGGCGCTTGAAGGAGCGGGGTATGAGTTTCTTTCGGCGGAATTAGATATGGTCCCGCAGACGACGACTGCGTTAAATGAGGAGCAGCAGGTGAAGTTCGAAAAGATGCTCGATATGCTCGAGGATAACGACGATGTGCAGAACGTCTATCATAATGCGGAGTTGCCCGACGAGGAATAAGAATACGTCGGATGATAACATGACAAAAGAAAAAAGCCTTCCTGCTTTGCAATAAGCAAGGAAGGCTTTTTTACGAGCATTTATGCGGCGCCCATGCCAACGAAAGCGCCAAGCACATACGGAATGAGCCAGATCGCCCATACGATGATACTAAACTTATGGAAGGAAGCGAGTTTTTGCCGATCACCTTTTTTCAAGACAACAGTCGCCCAAATGGCGTGAAACAACATGAGGGCAATGGCGGCGACCCCCGTTATCGAATGCAGCATACTTGCCGCGGCAGAGATTTGCGCTGTTCCGGCGGAAGCGATGAGAGACATGATGGTTGTCCCTGTTGTATCAAACACCAGACCACACCAAAAGGTGATCACATGCTTTTTTTGAAGCGTGCCGGTTCTGCGTTCGCCAAATACGCCAATAGTATAAAATACGAGCGCGAGCGTGATCGTAATGATTGCAAAAATTAGTTTGATATCCATATCATATTCCTCCTGCGATAGCATATCTGTCGGTTAAATAGTGTATAAAATCTGACGGAAAGAGCCTTCAGCCCTTTTTGCCGCTTTGAAAGCGATATGCAAATTTTGCGATAAGCTCATCAGGCAGCAGTTTGGAAAAGAAACGAGCGCCTTTCATGATCGCGCCGGGAACGATGACGGTCTTGCCTTCAAACATTTTTGTGACAGCGTATTCCGCAACATCTTTTGAGGAAAGCCCGTGCAGACCAAACTGTACGCCGGCTGTTTGGTTAAATTCGGTATTGACAGGGCCGGGGCATAACGCGCTGACATATACATTGCGGTTTTCTTTTCTCAGCTCCTCACGAATGGCCTGCGTAAGGCGCAGTACATATGCCTTGGAAGCGTAATAAGAAGAAAAAAGAGGACCGGGCATAAAAGCGGCGGAAGATGCGACATTCAAAATATAACCACAGTCCTTTTTGATGAAGTCCTTTAAAAACAGCTTGGTCAGTATGTGTACGGAAATAATATTGAGATCAATCATATTGAGTTCGGCGGTAAGATCCGTTTCGTCGAATGCGCCAAACACACCATATCCTGCGTTGTTCACAAGAAGATCGATATTTTCTTCTTTGACTGCGTCATATAGGTGAAAGCACTCTTCTTTTTTGGAAAGATCGGCGGTTATGATGCGAACGTTTGTGCTAAGCTCGTCTTTTAGCTCTGCAAGGCGATCTTCGCGGCGTGCCGTGATGATAAGGTCGTATCCCTTTTTGCTGAGAACTGTTGCGATATCTCGTCCGATACCCGAACTGGCTCCTGTGATCAATGCTTTCATGTGCTTCCTCCAAACTTTATTTTATTTTATTATAACACTCCGGTGCAAGATTGTGTAATAGGGCAGATGCGTTTATAATAAAAAATAAAGAAAAGGGGCGCCAATGAAAAAACAAGTGATTATTATTGCCATTGTGGTATTGCTAAGCACGATGATCGTCGGATGTTCGACGCATGAGGCGTTGCCATCCGAAGCGAGCGCGTCAAGTGTATTGCCTGTGGAGAGCGCAGCTCCCGCTGTGACCATGGCACCAACACCGACAGTTGCACCGACGTCGGAACCGACGCCAATACCAGATCCGACGCTTAAGAGCGGAATGGAGAGCGAAGCGGTAACGGTGCTTCAAAAGAGGCTCGCAGAGCTTGGATATTTAAAGATAGATGAATTTACTGCCAAATATGGTCCGGCTACGCAACGTGCAGTGAAGCTGTTCCAGAAGCAAAACGGGTTAAGCGCAGATGGGATTGCAGGAGAAGAAACGCTCGAGCGTATTTATGCTGATGACGCAAAAAAATGCGCCTTGCCTTTATCGGGCATTGTGATAGGGATCGATCCGGGACATCAAGCGCAGGGCAATTCGGATACCGAGCCGCAAGCCCCGAATTCGTCTGTGAGGAAGGCAAAGGTGTCTTCAGGTGCTGACGGGGTCAATACAGGGACACCGGAATACAAGATCACACTGGCGGTAGGGCTTAAGCTGCGTGACCTGTTGGAAGAAAACGGAGCAGAGGTTGTGATGACACGGGAAAGCTCGGATGTAAACATTTCTAACAAAGAACGAGCGCAGCTTTTTAATGATGCGGGAGTGGATCTTGCGGTGAGACTTCATTGTGACGGTGTGGATGATGGCGGTGTACACGGCGCGCTGATGCTGGTCCCGAGCGGGCAATATACCGAGGGATTTGCGCAACAAAGCCGGGCGGCGGGAGACGCGATATTAAATGCGTTTATCAATGAGACGGGCGCAAAAAACCGTGGGATTTCAGAACGGGATGATCAGACAGGGTTTAATTGGAGCACAGTGCCTGTATGCAACATGGAGATGGGATGCCTTTCTAACAGTAGTGAGGAGGCGTTGTTGGTTTCGGAGGACTATCAGCAAAAATGCGCACAGGGTGTATTGCAGGGAATGCTGGATTATTTTGCATAAAAAACGGAGGGTATGATGAAAAAGAGGATTTGGGGAGTTATCGTTGCGGTATTATTGGTAGCAGCGGTTGTAACAGGTTGCCGGAGTGTTCCTGCGGACACGCAGGAGCTTTATGATCATGCATATATCAGCGGGCTTCAGGGCGGCTTTACGGATACGATCGAGGCGTATGCGAAGGAACAGGGGCTTGACATCGACGAATTTAAGACGCTGTGCGAAAAGGCAGCGGCGGACATGAGCGCGGATGAGCTGACGAAGATGAACACGATTCGCGACAAGCAAATCGTACCGGACGCGAAAACACTGATGCAAAAGGTGATTACGCTTTATGATATGGATAAATACCTTTCGGGGGAATACAAAACACCAAAAGGGTTCATATCCGTTTGTGCGGATGTGAAGCAGTATCAAACAGTGCAGGATATGTATTATGGTCTGCGGCTGGACTATGACGGGACATATTTTAAGCCGGAAGGTGAAAATTATGCGGTGATTCGTTTTTACGCAGCGAATATCGATCAGGCAGTCATTCCAAAATCTCCGGCAAATGGCGGAGATGTTACGGATCCCTATCCGTTTGGCGGCGCCGGATTTACAACAGGCACAAACGGGCGCTGGGGTTCGCCGGAGTGGGTGATGCCTGAATTTACGGTAATCGATGATGGGGCGCAGCTTTTTGAAATAAATGAGGATGGAACGGAAATCCTGCGCGGCGTATATGCGGCAGAGGCAGGGCAGTTTGTTCCATTAGAGGAGCAGAAGAAGTGATCAAAAACGGATTATACGCAATTTACGACGGCAGGGAATATCCTGCGGCAAAGGTGGCGGCAGGGCATATCAAATTGATCTATACGGGTGATAAACCGCCAAGCGGGTTTGAAAAAACGCTTTACGGGAACTATGTGAAAACGGTGAAGGCGAGTGACGTTACACGACTGGAGATCGTGAAAAGTTATGCGGTGGTAGACGGGCAAAAATTGGAGATCGTGTCAGAGGACGGCGATATGCTTACGGTTGGTACATCGAATGAGGAAATAGCAAAGAGGTTTCATATGGAAAAGCTCGACCGGCACGATTATCGTATGGAGTTGAGAATGCAAGATGCGCAGGATATTATTGAGCAGTGCACAGTGGCGAAATAAGGCGCTGTACCTTGTTTTCATGAAAACAGGGTGATATACTGAAAAAAAGCAAAGAAAGACGAGGGCGGGGACATGAGCTCGGTATTGAAGGTCGCGCAGGCGGCAAAAGACGCGAAAGCGGCAATGAACAAGCTTTCGACCATTGAAAAAAACAAGATCCTGGAGGCAATGGCGCAAGGGCTGTTGAATCATACGGAATTTATTTTGAAGCAAAATATGCTGGATGTGGAAGCGGCAAAGGAAAAGGGTCGTACACCGGCATTAATCGACAGGCTTGCCCTGACAAAGGCACGTATACAAGATATGGCGCAAGGGCTGCGAGATGTGGCGGCGCTTGCCGACCCGATCGGCGATATTATTTGTGCGACGAAGCGTCCGAACAACTTGATGATCGCGAAAAAACGTGTACCGCTTGGGGTAGTGGGTATTATTTATGAAGCGCGCCCGAATGTGACTGCGGACGCGATCGGTCTGTGTCTCAAAACGTCCAACGCAGTTGTGTTAAAGGGCGGCAGCGAGGCGATACACTCCAACGCCGCGGTGGCAGATGTGATGATACAGGCGGGCGAGGTGGCAGGGCTGCCGAAGGGCGCTGTCGGACTGATCCGTGATGTGTCTCGCAGCGCAGTCACGGAAATGATGAAGCTGAATGACTCGATCGATGTACTGATTCCGCGCGGTGGTGCAGGACTGATTCGGTCGGTGGTGCAAAATGCGACGGTGCCGGTCATTGAGACGGGCACGGGGAATTGTCATATTTATGTGGATGCGTCAGCAGATCTTGACATGGCGGCAGCGATCACAGTCAATGCAAAGACAACACGTCCGGCGGTATGTAATGCGGCGGAAAGCCTGTTGGTGCATGAAGACTGCGCAAGCGCGTTTTTGCCCAAGGTTTTTGTGGAGCTGAAAAAAAGCAATGTGGAGATACGCGGTTGTGAAACATGTCAGAAATATGGCGCGATCCCGGCAACGGAGGAAGATTATGATACGGAATTCCTAGATTATATTATTTCTGTCAAGGTAGTGGAGGACGTGGACGAGGCGATTGCGCATATCAACAAGTACAGCACGGGACATTCGGAAGCGATTGTTACGAACGATTACACAAACGCGGAGAAGTTTAAAGACGAAGTGGACAGCGCAGCGGTATATGTGAATGCAAGTACGCGTTTTACGGACGGATTCGAGTTTGGATTTGGCGCGGAGATCGGGATTTCCACACAAAAGCTTCATGCGCGTGGTCCGATGGGTTTAGAAGAATTGACGACGATCAAATATGTGATTGACGGCAACGGACAGATACGCAAATAATCAAACGGGAAGGGATTTGGCATGGAAAAACAGGATTTGATACCGGAAATGGATTTTGAACCGGAGGAACTTGCAAAGAGGGTCAAACAGCACAGGATCGCAGGCGTGATGATTGCCGCGTGCCTGATCGTTATGGGGCTTTTGATGGTGTTTTTGCCATTCCTTGGAAGTGTGAGCATCAACAATACGCTGGGACTGGGTATCTTGCTGCTGGGGATATATGAGCTGATCCTCTATTTTCGTACGGCGGCTGCGTATCGTAATGCGGCGACGCTCGTAAGCGGGTTTATCTTAGCGATCATGGGTGTTGTCATTTTGGTACTTTCGCTGGGCGATCCGGCGAGCCAGTTGGCAATGATGAGCATCTTTACGATCGTACTGGGGCTTGTAACGATTTATCGCGGTTTTTTGCAAGTATTCGCGTGTAGGCGGTTTTGTAAGCTGGATGAACAAAATACCGGCTGGCTGAATACGAGCGGGATCATCAATATTATCCTAGGGATCATTCTTGTAATCGTTCCGTTCACAGGTTGGCTTGCTGCAAGCGCAGTGATCGGCATCTATCTTGTTGTTGCGGGCGTGGCGCTGCTGACAGAAGCAATGGCGGGAAAAACGGCGGTGCATAAGAGATAAGTTTGTGGCAGAGTAAAAACAGCGCCATCAAATGCGCATTAAAACCATTTTTGTTTTTTGAAAAATAAGATGCTCACGATAACGATCATCAGGCTGGTGACGATCACGATTGGGTAGGCAAACGGCGCGGCATATTCGGGCATCTTCAGGTTCATGCCGTACCAACCGACGATGAGCGTTAAGGGCATGAAGATCATTGTAATAATGGTGAGTATCTTCATAATGTTATTCATGCGCAGGTCGACTTCTGCCTGATAAGCCTCGCGAATTTCGGAAACGTATTCGCGCAGGCTTTTTGTTTTGTCGTAGAGGCGCTGTGTCCTGCCATATATGATATTCAAAAAGCGTACGATCTGGTTGCTGAAAAGATGCTTTTCGTTCATAGCGAGAGACTCTAAGATATTCAAAAGCTGCTCGTAATAACGCATGATGACCATCAGATGTTTGCGTTTGTCGATGATCGTCTTGGTAAAGTTGCCCTGCTTATCCGTCAAAACCTCGTCTTCTAAGTCGCCGATCTGTTCTTCAATGTTATCGAGAGATTCCAGATCGTCGTCCAGAATATATTCGAAAAAAGCGCACACGAGCCGACCGATGCTTACGTCATTTTTATTGGAACGCGCAAAACTGTCGAGCAGGCTTGTAAGCTCGCTGCATTGATCGCATACGAAGTGAAGATGTCCTGTGTGCAAAAAAATGTAAATGGGAGGGCTATCCTTCAGACGATGCTCGAATTCGTAAAACGGTATGCACAGCAAATCAAAATCATCGTGCGATTCGAAACGGATGGAAGGATTCTCTAAAATTTCCGAAAGCAGTTTAGGGGGAATATCCGTTAAATAGGTTGAAAACTCTTTTATGGTGGATGCGGAAATATATTCCGCCTCTTGTTGGTCGACGATTGCGTCTGCGATCGCCAGCGAGCCGTCAATAATCTGATAAAGCATAATTTACACCTCTTAAGTATAGTATAGCATCCGCGTTAAAAAAAGGCAAAATCCCTATTCGATAATATACGGCTGTTATGCTATAATATGAGGTATATAGAATTTGGCGAGGAGAGTGGATATGTCTAAGCTGTGGGGCGGAAGATTTGAAGGGAATACGGATGAATTTGCAGAGGGATTCCAGTCCTCTATTGGTTTTGATTGCCGTATGTACTGTGAGGATATTATGGGAAGCATCGCGCACGCACGTATGCTGGGTCAACAGGGAATTATTCCCAAAGAGGATGCGGAGACGATCATCGAAGGGCTGGAAGGTATTCTCGCAGACATTAATGCGGGCAAGGTAAGTTTTTCCGTACATGATGAGGATATCCACATGAACGTGGAGCGGCTTTTGATCGAGCGCATCGGTGATACAGGAAAAAGGCTGCATACCGGACGCAGTCGTAACGATCAGGTTGCGACGGATCTTCGGCTGTATATGCGCCGTATGACCGATGAAACGGTACAAAACCTGATCTCGCTGTGTAATGTGCTGATTGATCTGGCGGAAGAAAACACCGATACAATTATGTCTGCTTATACGCATCTGCAAAAAGCGCAGCCTACCACACTGGCGCATTATATGATGGCATATTTTGAGATGTATTACCGCGATATCCTGCGTTTGCTCGATTGTCGTAAGCGCACAAACATTTTGCCGCTTGGGTCAGGTGCGCTGTGCGCGACAACGTATCCGCTTGACCGTGAGGCAGTGGCACAAGAGCTCCGGATGGAAAAAATTACGCGTAACAGCCTGGATGGGGTATCTGACCGCGATTTTGCGCTGGAGTATTTAGCGGCAGCTTCCATTTGTATGATGCACCTGTCGCGTCAATGTGAGGAGATTATTCTTTTTTCTACCAATGAATTTGGAACGCTGCGCTTGTCGGATGCTTACTCCACGGGGTCGAGTATTATGCCGCAAAAGAAAAATCCTGATATGGCGGAGCTGATTCGCGGGAAAACGGGCAGGGTGTATGGCGATTTGATGGGGTTGTTGACCGTGATGAAGGGTCTGCCGCTGGCGTATAATAAAGATATGCAGGAGGACAAGGAAGGCGTGTTTGACGCTGCCGACACCTTAAACGCGTGCCTCAAAGTCATGTGCGGTATGCTGCGCACTGCGGAATGGAAAAAAGACAAGCTGCGCGCGGGAGCGGGACTTGGATTTACCAATGCGACGGATGCGGCGGATTATTTTGTGAAGCATGGAATGGCTTTTCGAGACGCGCACGCGGTGGTGGGGCATCTTGTGTTGTATTGTGAGCAAAACGGAAAGGCTATTGATGAGCTGTCAATCGCAGAAATCAGGCAATGCGCGCCGGAAGCAGGTGAAGATATTTTTGACGCGATCAGCCTGGAGACGTGCGTTAATATGCGTAATGTAGCGGGAGGTCCTGCGCCGGAGGCGGTACATGCACATATCAGGCAGGCAAAGCAGCTGCTGGGAGAACTTTAATGAACGAACGTTCATTTAAAATGAAAAAAAGGGAAAAAGGGAATGATGAATAAATGGAAAAAAGCGGCGGTATTGACCGCTGCGACGATCATGCTCGTGAGTTCGGTATTGACGGGGTGTTTGGCAAACGAAGCACAAACATCTGAAGGGACGGTCGCAACGACGGACGCTATGCAAACGGCTGAACCAACACAAACACCCAAGCCGACGCCTGTGCCAACACCAACACCTACGCCTACACCGGCAACGCTGGAGGAAGAGATGCAATCGCCGGAGGTAGTTAAGTTGCAGGAAAGGCTGATGGAGCTCGATTATTTGCACGCGGATAAGGCGACGGACTTTTATGGTTCGGCAACCAAAGGTGCTGTAATGACCTTTCAACGGCAGAACGGAATTGAGGGTACAGGGATTGCGGACGCGCAAACACAGAAGGTGTTATATTCTGATGCGGCAAAACCGTGTGATACGTTTTTGAAGCTTGCGCCCACAGTCGGCATGAGTTTTGAGGAGCTTGTAATGAGCGACGATGGGACGAGGGATCAATATCCAAAGGGTTTTCCTGAAGCGGGAACATATAAGATCATTGTGGATGTGGAGCATCAGGTGACGCTTGTTTATACAAAAGATGACGACGGAAATTATACGATCCCTGTGCGCTATATGTTGTGTTCTACGGGCAAGGATGGCGCGACTCCGCAGGGAACATTTAAAATGAACAAATATCATGTACGGTTTAGCCAGTTTGTACGCGATAAGACCTATGGACAATATTGGACGCAGATTTATGGCGCTTTTTACTTCCACACAATCCTTTATGATCAGATGGATACAAGTACATATATTGATAAGGTGTGGGAAAAGATGGGGACGGCCGATTCGCACGGATGTGTGCGGTTGACAGTGCCTGACGCGAAATGGATGTGGTATCATATTGCGCCGGGGACGGTATGCGTGATTCGCCCGGGAGATGCGGGCGATGAAAAAACGGCTGCTATCCGTGAGCAATTGGAGCTGGCTCCGCTTCCGGAAGAGCGGTTGGATATCGCGCCGGAAAGTATTCCGAGCACGGATAATTGGAAAATTGATGAAATCCCGGTGGATGTTCCGTTCGTTCAGGGATCACAAAATTAGTATCGAAAGAAAAAACTCCGCAGACCAACGGTCTGCGGAGTTTTTTGCATGGATCAGAAAGATTTTTGGTCAGAAGGGGATTTTTTGAAAACATGATGCACGAGCGCGAGCGCGCACACAAGCGTTGTCATTTCGGTTGCCGGTCCCGCCATCCAAACGCCGTTCAGACCGAAGAAGCTCGGCAGGAACAGCACAAACGGAATGATGAGCAAAAAACCACGCAGCGCGGATACCGCAAAGGACGGTCTGGGATGCGCGATAGATGCAAAGAACGAAGTTGTTACGATGTTGAGCCCCGCAAAGAGGAAGCCGAAGAAGTAGATACGTAACCCGTCGACGGTAAGAGAAGCAAGTTGAGCGTTGCTTTCGCTGTTAAAAACAGAAGCGATTTCTGCAGGGAAAAAGAACCCGATAAGGAAGAATACAAGACCGAGGATGACCGCGATTATCATCCCGCCGATGTAGATATGCCTTACGTGATCCAATCGCCCTGCGCCGTAGGAATGGCTTAGAATAGGTTGGATGCCTTGCCCGATCCCTGTGAAGATTGCGACGCACACAAGTGCCAAATTCGCAATGATACCGTATGCCGCAACGCCGAGATCGCCCGCGATACGTAAAATGGTCAGGTTGAATACGATAATGATGATGCCGGAGGACGCCTCCATAATAAAGGAGGGAAGACCTGTTAACATCGCTTTGCCGATTTCCGCATGTTTGTATTTTGTTTTTTGGAGCTTGAAGCTGTTTTTTTTGCGAAAAAAGTGCAGGGATAAAATCGCCATGCTTATCATAGGTGAAACGCCTGTTGCTAGCGCAGCGCCGAAGATGCCAAGTTGCATGGGGAATACGAAGATATAGTCAAATATAATATTAAAAAGACAACCGCAGAGCATACCGATCATGGCAAGACGAGGGTCGCCGTCGTTGCGCACAAATGCAACGAGTACGTTGTTTGTGAGAAATGCGCAGGAAAAGAGCATAAGCATTTTTAGATAAGTGGATGTCATTTGGATGATTCTCTCACCTTCCGCACCCAGTGCGACTGCGAGAGGTCTGTTAAGGAGCAGACCAAATACGGTGATCACTACGCCGCATATGAGAGAGACGGTGAAGGCTTGGGTAAAGATGCGGTTTACGGAGTCACGCTTTCCTTTGCCGATAGCAATCGAAAACAGCGTTGCCGAGCCGATGCCGATCATGAGACCAAGCCCGTTTATGAAACTATAAACGGGAATGGCAAGGTTCAGGGCGACAAGACCATCCGGTCCTACGCCGTTCGCGACAAAGAAGGTATCCGCGAGTACGTAGAGCGACAGACCGAACATACTGAGTACATTTAACGACACATACTTCAGGAAGGTGGCTGTGATATTTTCATTGCTGATGCTTTGCATACAGTAACTCTCCTTTACAAATAAAAAAGGCCTGTGCGTATCCACAGGCCTAACAATACGAAATGTTTTGGGGACACCCGGCGGTGCGTTTCTCCCCGGCTATTTAACTGTTTGCCATTATAGCAAAGCCCAAACCCGGTGTCAAGGGCTTAGATTTCTTTGCCCTTTAAAGCAAGCGCGCGCATCTTGAGCGGCAAACCAAACAAGTTGATGAAACCTTCCGCGTCTTTATGATTATATACCTCATCCTCACCAAACGTTGCGAATTCTTCTATGTATAAAGAATAGGGTGATTGGATGCCTACGTGCGTGCAATTTCCTTTGTAAAGCTTCATGCGGACCGTTCCTGTCACTGTCTTTTGTGTTTCCGCAACAAAGGCAGCGAGCGATTCGCGCAGAGGACAGAACCATTTGCCATCGTATACAAGCTCGGCGTACTTGGCCGCAACGCCTTCCTTATAATGGGAAGTGTCTTTATCGAGCGTCAGCATTTCAAGTGCGGCATGCGCTGTATAGAGGATGCGTCCGCCCGGATTTTCATACACGCCGCGGCTTTTCATGCCCACAAGGCGGTTTTCCACCAGGTCATCGATGCCCACGCCATTTTCTGCGCCCAACTCATTTAATTTGGTGATCATTTCCACCGGATCATATTTTTTGCCGTCAATGGAAACGGGGATACCTTTTTCAAACTCGATGGTAAAATAACACGGCTTATCAGGAGCCTCCTCCGGCGTTTTGCAGATCATGTAGAGATCATCTTTGGGCTCATTCCACGGGTCTTCGAGGTCTGCGCCTTCATGGGAAAGATGCCAGATATTTGCGTCCATACTGTAGTTATGCTCTTTATCTACCGGGATCGGGATATTGCGCGCCTGCGCATACTCGATCTCTTCTTCGCGCGATTTTAAGTCCCAGATTCGCCAAGGAGCGATGATATCCAAATCGGGGGCGAGCGCCTTCACCGTCAATTCGAAACGTACTTGATCATTTCCCTTGCCGGTTGCGCCATGGCAAATCGCGTCAGCGCCCACTTCCTTGGCGATTTCGACCAGACGTTTGGCGATGACGGGGCGCGCAAAGGATGTCCCCAGAAGATATTTACCTTCGTAGACCGCGCCTGCCTGCATGGTCGGATATACGTAATCGGTGATAAATTCCTTTGTCAAATCTTCGATGTACGCGTCCGAAGCGCCTGTGTTGATTGCTTTTTCATACAGGCCGTCAAGCTCTTTTCCCTGACCGACATTACCGCACACAGCGATTACATCTTTTACGCCATATGTTTCTTTGAGCCATGGAATGATGATGGACGTGTCTAGGCCGCCGGAATAGGCAAGCACTACTTTGTTATACTGTTTCATGTCAAAACTCCTTTTATATCGCCTAGATACAGGCGGTTCATTCATTTGATGTTTATAATTATACATAAAAATGAATATTTATGCAATAGGGAATTTCGAAAAAGCAAAAAATTTTTCGCGGGCGTAAAATTGCGAAACGGTGTAGAATCATGTATACTAGAATATACAGTATGCGCCGGTGACAGCGCCGGGAATTACAAATCAGACGCGGGAAAAGATACAGGGAAATTTTAATGATAGTATTGGGGATAGATCCGGGGCTTGCGACCGTCGGTTATGGCGTTGTGAGCTGTGATGAAAAGACAAGGCTGGAACTTGTGGATTATGGTACGATCCTGACGGAGGCAAAGGAACAGTTTCCCATCCGTTTGAAGCAGATCCATCAGGGAATCGGTCAGTTGATTGATATGTTCCATCCGGACTGCGTGGCGTTTGAGGAATTGTTCTTTAATAAGAATGTGACGACAGCCATTAATGTTGCGCAGGCAAGAGGCGCGGCGCTGGTAGCGGCCTCTGAACGTATGGAAGAGCTATATGAATATACCCCGCTGCAGATCAAGCAGGCGGTAGTGGGATACGGACGGGCAGACAAGCATCAGGTACAGATCATGGTCAAAACGTTGCTTTCTTTAAAAGAAATCCCACGACCGGACGACGCGGCAGACGCGGTTGCGGTGGCGATATGTCATGCGCACAGCGCGCGTACAGCGGGAATACTGAATACGAAAATCAAGTGAGGGGCTTAGTGTATGTATGCATATATTGCCGGTGAAGTTGCGAAGAAGGCGGCGAATTACGTTGTCATCGACGTAAACGGCGTAGGATACCAGATATTTACGGATACTTTTTCGTTAAACACACTGAACACGGGCGAAAAGGGAAAGCTGTACACCTATTTAAAGGTTGCGGAAGCGGAAATGACGCTTTACGGATTTGCGACCATAGAACAGAAAACGATGTTTGAAAAGCTTATTACGATCAGTGGGATCGGGCCGAAGGTCGCGGCATCTGTGCTGTGCGTAATGCGTGTCAACGATATTGCCGCAGCGGTTATATCAAGCGATGACAAGGCATTTGCGGCTGTGCCGGGTATCGGCAAAAAAACGGCGCAGCGGCTGGTGTTGGAACTAAAAGAAAAGGTGGATATCGAAGATGCCATAGGCGACGGCGTGGATATGGAGATGTTTACGCAGGACGCATCACAAGAGGCAGTCGCGGCGCTTGGTGGGTTAGGGTACAACAGGCAGGAAGCGGTCGCTGCGATCGCGGCGGTAAAGAATTTAGGGGATAGCGCGGAAGAACTCGTTGCGCTGGCGCTTAAGAGAATAGGACGTTAAGGAGAAAATAAGCATGAAAAGAGTATTGACGGTAGTATTGGTAGCATTACTGGCAGTGGCGTTGGTATCCTGCCGGCAGGTCCCGGCGGCGAGCGAAAGTCCGCAATCTTCGGCAGAAGCGAGTGTACAGCCATCGGCAAGCGCACCGCCGGAAGAGTCGGCGGGCATGGCGAACCCATGGAAAACGGTTGCGGACGCGCAGGCTGTCGCGGATATGATAGGCATTACGATGAGCCCGTTGCCCGAAGGCGCGACAGACATATCCTATTCCGTGGCGGAGATCAGTAAAACCGCACAGGCTGTCTTTACATGGAACGGCGGCACATACACCTTCCGTATGGCGCCGGATGACGCGGTAGACGATCTTTCCGGTATGTATGTCGATTTTAAGACGGAAGAGAGCCGGACGTTTGCGGACGTTGAGTATGAGATCGAGTATAACGAAGGGAAAGAAGGCGTTTCTGAATGGGAAGATAAAACGAACAAGATCGATTACTCTGTTACGATGTCTGAAGGGGCGACAGGGGATAAGTTGATAAAAGTTACAGAGGCGCTGATTCCTGTAGGATGATGCGGAAGATAAAAGGAGCAACCATTGGGTTTTGAAGAAGAGGAATCCCGCATTGTTTCGGGAATGAAGATGAACGAAGATATTGTTGCGGACGCGACTTTGCGCCCGCAATGTTTGGATGAATATATCGGTCAGGATAAAGTAAAAGAAAAAATGGCGATATTCATCGAGGCAGCAAAAAAACGCGGTGAAGCACTTGACCATGTTTTGCTTTATGGTCCGCCGGGACTTGGAAAAACGACACTTGCGCACATCATAGCGCAGGAGTTGAATGTGAATATACGTATCACATCCGGTCCTGCAATCGAGAGACCGGGGGATCTCGCGGCTTTGCTCACAAATCTCACGGATAAGGACGTATTGTTTATCGATGAGATACACCGCTTAAATTCCAGCGTGGAAGAGGTGCTTTATCCGGCGATGGAAGATTATGCGCTGGATATTATCCTTGGGAAAGGACCGTCGGCACGGTCTATGCGTATCGATTTACCTAAGTTTACGCTGGTGGGCGCGACGACACGCGCGGGTATGCTGACCTCGCCCTTGCGCGACAGGTTCGGCATCATCAACCGTTTGCAGATGTACGACGCGGATCAGTTGCAGACGATCGTCAAGCGCTCCGCGAAGATACTCGACATCCATGTGGATGAGGACGGCGCGGGGGAGATTGCCCGTCGTTCGCGTGGGACACCGCGTATCGCGAACCGGTTGCTGCGTCGCGTGCGCGACTTTGCGGATGTGCGCGCGGAAGGCGTGATCACCAAAGACGCGGCGGACCGGGGTTTACAGCTTTTGGAGGTTGATAATCTGGGGCTGGATCATTCGGACCGTTTGGTGCTGGAGGCAATCCTTGTAAAATTCGGCGGAGGTCCGGTAGGGCTTGATACGCTGGCGGCGACGACGGGGGAGGAATCCGGTACGATCGAAGATGTGATCGAGCCGTTTTTGCTGCAATTGGGCTTCATACAGAGAACGCCGCGCGGGCGGTGCGCAACACAAAACGCATATCGGCATATGGGCTTGCCATTGCCGCAAAACAACGTTAACAAG
>CAZBSH010000012.1:0-18039 GCA_964494645.1 uncultured Christensenella sp.
CATGCTGACCTTACGCGTCACCGGATCAAGCGTAGCAAAAAGCTTGTCCTCCGCAAGCACGCCCGCATCTGTCAAATAATTTAGAATACTCGACTTCCCCGCGTTGGTGTACCCAACCAGCGCGACCTCCGCCACATCCTTTTCTTTGCGCGCGTTGCGCCGCAGGGTGCGTTGCTCCCTGATCTTCTCCGCTTCGCCCGTCAGTTCAAAGATTCGTCTGCGGATACGCCGCCTGTCTACTTCAATCTTTTTTTCGCCCGGTCCACGCGTACCGATGCCCCCACCAAGACGCGACATCGCCGTTCCTTCGCCCTGCAAACGCGGCAGAGCGTACTTTAATTGCGCAAGCTCCACCTGCAAACTACCCTCGCGCGTGCGCGCGTGCCTTGCAAAAATATCGAGAATAAGCATCGTTCGATCCACTACTTTCAAGCCGAACGTCTCTTCCAAATTCCTTGTTTCAAGAGGCGTGAGTTCATCGTTCACGATCACCGTGTCAACATCCATAGCGGCAATCGCCAAGGACAACTCCCGCGCCTTTCCCTTGCCGATATAGTATGCGTGGTCACGTTCACGCTGCTGTGTCTCACTCGCCACAATATCCGCGCCCGCCGTAAGCGCCAGTCTTTTAAGCTCTTCCATGCTTGCGTCAGAGGCGTTAAGTCCCAAAAGCATAACGCGTTCCGCTTCCTCACCCGTTTCCTTTAGCGCGATCAGCGCACTGACGCGCTGTGTGGCAAGGGCAATCTCGTTCATCAATGCGCGCTGCGGGATACGTCCCGGACGAAACGGTCCGCCAATCTTCACTTCGTCAAGCGCGTCGCCCAAAAAGCCTACGCACATTGCTGTCGCTTTCCCCTCTTTTACAGAGATCGCGGCCATCGCGTCGAATTTCGAAGATTTCAAAGACCCGATATCCACGTCCGAGAGCATGGGGCTGCCATTGGGATGCGTATGCAGCGCGCGAATCCCACTCAAACCCAAAAAGCTGCGGCGCGCCCGCATATAAGGCATTTGCACACTACCACTGTCCCCAACGGAAACATCCATCACCTTGCCGCCTCTCGACACAAAAACGGATATCTCTTTATGAAGCACCTGCGTAAAACGTGCCATATCGTCAAGTAACGCGTCACAAACAAACTCCTGTGACGACATCTTATATTCGTACAGCAGCTCCATTTCCGCAAGAACACTGTTTCTGATCCCTTGTATATTGCCATGTATTTCCATACCGATATTATACCAGAAAATGATCAGAATAGAAAAGTATCGAGAGCGTAAATTGACCAAACCAAGCCGCTCCCGTATTATGTTGCGCGAAAAGAGCGCTTTGTATTTCCTGAAAATATACTGTATAATCATGAGCGTTCTTATTTTTCCACAAAAGGAAATTATCTATGCCGGAATTACTAAAAAACAAATACAGCCGCCAGTCGCTCCGCGAGCTTGCTATGTGTATAAAAGTTGCCTATCCGCCTTTTCAAATCAATGATTTTGTAGATGATGTCATGGACGAAACGTGGCATTCGCTTGGGCTTAAGGCCCGCATGCGCCAAATTGCCATTCAGCTTGGAAGGCATTTGCCGTCCAATTACGAACAGGCTCTGGGTATCATTGATCGGGTTGTCGCCGCTTATCCCGAAGGATTCAACGACTTTACCTTAATGTACTTTCCTGATTTTGTCGAAGTCCATGGGCAGGATGCGTGTCATTGGGATTTGTCGATTGCGGCATTAGAACGGTATACGCCATCCTCTTCTTCGGAGTTCGCCGTCAGACCGTTTATCCTAAACGATGAAGTACGTATGATGCGACAAATGTCCGTTTGGGCGCTGCATAAAAACGAACATGTCAGGCGGCTTGCCAGCGAGGGTTGCCGCCCCGGTCTGCCGTGGGCACAATCTTTGCCCCGCTTCAAAAAGGATCCATCGCCCGTTCTTGCTATCTTAAAGCAATTGAAGGCTGACCCATCGCTGTATGTCCGCAAAAGCGTTGCAAACAATCTAAACGATATTTCCAAAACACATCCTGATCTGATCACAACCATCGCAAAAGATTGGTATGGAAAAAACAAGTATACGGATTGGATCGTAAAACATGGGTGCAGAACGCTTCTTAAAAAAGGCAATCGGGATGCGCTTAACCTCTTTGGGTTTTCAGATACCGATTGTGTGTCCACCGACGGTTTTGCGCTGGAGACCGCGTCTGTTTCCATCGGGCAGGAGCTGATCTTCTCTTTTACGGTCACGGCAAAAGAAGGCACAAATGTACGGCTGGAATATGGTATAGACTATGTGAAAGCAAACGGCAATCGAAACCGCAAAATATTTCAAATTTCCGAGTTTTCTTTCAAAAAAAACGAGAAAAAGCTTTATACAAAAAAACATTCCTTTGCGGATGTAAGCACAAGAAAACATTATACCGGCCTTCATTCGGTTACGCTGATCGTGAATGGTACAGAGCAGGGTACATTAGATTTTAAAGTATTCGCTGTAAAATAGCCCGCTTGATCGCAGGCTATTTTACAGTCTCTATTTTCTTGGGGCTTTTATCCCCTGATTACAAAAGTGCACAAATCGCTTTACCCCTCATAGCGCAACGCCTCGATGGGGTTCTTTTTTGCCGCCTTGTTTGCCGGGTATATACCGAACAATACGCCGATCGCCACAGAAAACGCAACCGCGACCGCAACCACGCCCCCCGACATCTGGAACGTAAGGTAAGCGCTTGCCGCAACAGAGGCGACCTCAATGATCAACCACGACAACGCAACGCCAATCAGGCATCCCAGCAAGCTCAATACAAGGGATTCGATCAAAAACTGCGACAGTATGCTTCCCCTGCTCGCGCCGATTGCCTTGCGGATACCGATCTCACGCGTGCGCTCTGTCACAGATACCAGCATAATGTTCATAATTCCGATACCGCCCACAAGCAATGATATCGCCGCGATACCGCCCAACACAAGCGTCAGTACTCCCGTCACATTGCCCATCGTATCCGCAATAATAGAAGAGTTTAGGATAGAAAACGCGTCCTCATCCTGCTTTAAGCGACTCATCAATATATTGTTTATCGTATCCTCCGCCTCGTTTAACCTGTCCGGCGCGGACGCAGACACATAAAAGTTCGTAACCCCGGCTCCCGCGTCCGACATACGCGCCGCCACGCTAAACGGAATATATGCCTGCGAACTTCCCATCAGGCTTGCCATGATAGAATCGCTCTTTTCCAGTACGCCCACCACTGTAAAATTCCTGCCGTTCAGAGAAACCGTTTCATTGAGCGCATCCGTACTGCCAAATAGCTTGGTGGCAAGCTCATTGCTCAGGATCGCTACATAAGAGCTGTTATCCACATCCGTCGTCTTCAAAAAGCGCCCTTGCTCAAGCGCCAGCCCTTGAATATCGTAATATGCGGCGTTTGTACCATAAACGATCGCTGTTTCATCGTTATAACCATGCTTTGCCGTCGCGTTGATCTGCGCGGAAGGCGCGACCGCCCCGACCACATCCTCCTCCTGCAACGCGTTTATCTCGCTCAGCTTAAACGGATGTTCCTTATCGTCCATGATCGACACCGAAAGCATATCATTGCCCATGCTTTCCACCTGCTCCGTAATGGACGAGGTCGCGCTACTGACGATGGACACCAGCACCACAAGCGCGATCACACCGATAATAATGCCCAGCATCGTCAAAAAAGAACGCATTTTACTTGCAGCAATGGCGCTGAACGCCATTTTGATTGATTGCAGCAGCATCAGGCCACCTCCTCCACACGTCCGTCCATAATAAAAATCCGCCGTTTTGCCTGACGGGCAACCGCGTCGTCATGCGTGATCAGGACGATGGTGTTGCCGCTTTCATGCAGCTCATGGAACAACCGCATGATATCCTGCCCTGTTTTGGAATCCAGGTTTCCCGTCGGCTCGTCTGCCAGCAATAACGACGGGCGCGTCACAAGCGCCCGCGCGATCGCAACACGCTGTTGCTGACCGCCGGACAACTCCGTCGGTCTATGCTTGCGCCTTTCCCATAACTCCACGCGGCGCAACGCTTCCTCTACGCGCTCCCTGCGCTCTGCGGGACGTATCCCCTGATAGATCAACGGCAACTCCGCGTTTTCCTCTGCTGTAAGCTTGGCAAGCAGGTTGAAGTTTTGGAAAATAAAGCCGATCTTATGGTTTCGTATCCTCGCAAGCTCGTTTTCGCTGTACTGCTCAATGGATTGCCCATCCAGAAAATATTCACCGCTGTCTGCCACGTCAAGACAACCGATAATATTCATCAGCGTAGATTTTCCGCTGCCCGAAGGACCGATGATGCTCACGAATTCCCCCGCGCCAATGTGCAAATTTGCATGGTCTAGCGCGCGCACTTCCTCATCACCAATGTTATATATTTTAGAAACGTCTTTCATTCTGATCATACCACGCTGCTCCTTACTGTACTTCGATCGCCCGTGTCCCGCCCATGCCTGCCGGAACCGGCGGCATACCAAACGGCAGTTCCGTAAGCCCCGTCGTCATCACATAATAAACCGTTTGCCCCTGCGAAAGACCCTCCACGATCTCCACTGCGTTCCCATCGGAAAGTCCGGTTTTTACTTCCGTTTCTCCTGTGGGCAGCTTTGTTTCCGGATCAAGCGCCGTATATACGAATACCGTTCCGCTGCGCTCTTGCAGCGCGTCCACCGGAATTGTCAGAATATCATCCTTCTCGTCGATCACGATCGTTGCCGTCGCGTTCATTCCCGCGCGCATCTGATCGTCGCGCGCAATGTGGATATCTGCTTTATATTTAGCGACGCCTGTGCTCGTTTCCGCAGCGTCTGCCACCTTTGTGATCGTTCCTTTATATTCCTGATTATTGATCGCGTCAAACGCGATCCCCACTTCCATACCTTCTTTCACGGAAAGAATATCCAGCTCGTCAATATGGATCGAAAGCACCATTTCTCCGTCTGTCGCCATCGTAAACGCCACCACCTCTGCATCCGTTTCCGATGCTGTTGCCGTTTGTCCCGCGGCACCTCCACCCGTGCTGCCGCCCATAGAACTTAAACTCATCCCGCCGTACAAACCGCCGCTATAAGCGCTCATATCCGGTATTTGCATATCCGGCGTACTCCTGTCCGGCTGTTGTGTTGGCGGGGCATCCACTGCCGCTGTCGCCGGATAGCTCACGGTAAAAGTCAATATGCTGCCATTCGCGTCCGAAGCGACCATCACATTCGAAACTTCCGCTCCCGCGATCACCGGCATGATGTTCGAATGGAATATGTAGCCGGCGTTCGCGCGCAGCGTTACCATTGCCATGTAAGACGTTTGCGGCAGAAACACCGCGTCTGCAGGCTGCCAAAGGATGCTCCCGCCATAAGCGAGCTTTGCTTCGACCGTCTTTTGCGGGACAGCGCCCACCACCGGCGGCGTGATCGCAAGGTCGTTCACATCCGATATCTCCACCACAGCGGGTACGGTCGCCTCAAGCGCCACCGCTTCTGTTCCTGACGCTTTCAAATCTGTCCTCAAAGGCATCACGCCTGTCTTATCGTTACTATCAGCGCGCATCATACCCATACCCTGCATCTGCTGCGCATAAGAGGAACCGTCTTGCGAGCCGCTGTCTCCGCTTCCTGATGACGAGCTGCTTTGCGACGCCGCAGCCGAAGAAGCGGAAACCACCGTTTTGTCCTCAATATTAACGTTTTCTATCGTTCCGCTGCTTTGTGCCGTGATCGTTCCCGTTTTAGAGATTGCCACAAGCCTCTGATAAGAATCCATCAGCTCGATACGCTGCTGTAAAAACGCTGCGTGCTCTGCCGATCCCGCGACATCGCTCAACGTGATCAGCTTGCTGCCCTTGCTGACTTTTTCGTTTTCCTGCACGTGTATCTTGTCGATCGTACCGCCCGTTCCCGCAATGGTGATCGGGCTGTTGACAACAAGCGTTCCCTTGCCAACATCGTTGCCGTCCTGATCCGCAACGCTCACCTTTTCTCCCGCTTTCGGACCGTTGTCCGTCAGCGTAACAGTAAACCCGCCGCTTGTCTTACGGTCTATCGTTCCATCCCTTTTGCTTCCGTCCGCAAGCGTCACCTTCACCTCGTCGCCGATCGAAAGGCTTGCGCTTGATTCGATGTCCACTGCCATCTTTCCGTCCATCGAAATGGTCATCAACGATCCCGCGTCAATCATCACATCAGCGGCGTTATTTCCCTCACTCGCGCTGATGATCTTGATTCGTCCGCTCACATGCGACTTGATCACATCCGAAGCCGTATCGTCCTTCGTTTCATTGATCTGTTCATCCAAATCGTCGATGCTGTCTTTGAGGGATGTAAGCTTTGTCTGCACAGAAGTCGAGTCCACCGTTGCCAGTACTTCTCCCTGCTTTACATAATCCCCTTTTTCCACAAGCACCTGATCTATTTTGATACCCTCCGGAATTTTGATGTCCTGCGTATCACCATAAGCGAGATTGCCCGATCCGACAACCGTTTCCACAATACTTCCCTTTTCCGCCGTTGCCTGTTGTACGGTGTTCGTCATCATGTCTTTGAGCTGTGCAGCCGCCATATTGCCCAGTGCGACTACCAATATGATCAGCGCCGCCACCACGCCGAGTACCACAAAAGGCCATTTTTTCTTTTTCTTTGTTTTCATCACGTTTTCCCCGCTCATGTTGTTTCTCCCGATCCTTCCCTTGTTGTAATCTATGCAAAGTTTACTCTCCAATTATGAACTATTGATTAATTTTTATACATTCTTCTGCCTTTTTGTGCAAACAAAAAACCGCCCTTACAAGGCGGTTATATTTTTGATGGAATCCCGCAGCGCGAGCTCCGTTCTGATCACGTACGGCACCGGCGGAATCGCTTCGCGCCCCTCACGGATCATACGCAATATACGCATCGCAGCCTCAATGCCCAGCAGCTTTTTCGGATGCTTCGCCGAGATGATCCCCAAATTGTTTGAAGCAACGCCGTCATCAAAGCTGACCATCGAAACATCACCCGGGATGCTCATCCCGTTTTCCGCGTACACCTTATTGATCTCAAGGGCGATCAAGTCGTTATAACAAACCATCGCCGTATAATAATCGAGCGTATCTAAAATAGCCTTAATGCTGATCTCCAGCAAAATATTATTATCATAATTGGAATAAAACCAGCCGATCAGTTCCTCTCGCACAGGAATGCCCGCCTCATTCAAAGCCTCCACATATCCAAGATAGCGGCGGTGTCCCTGTAAATCATCCCCCTTAAAGATGCCCGCGATCTTCTGATGTCCCGCCTCAATCAACATTTGCGTCATCCTTTTGGATGTGCCGATGTCGTCCATCAAAATGCTCGGGCATTTGACATCATTATAATAATTATGGATAAACAAAAACGGCACGTCCTTTCCTTCCAACTTTCGGTAATATTCAATGTTGGGGTTAGGAAGCGCCGAACGTGTCCCCTCAATAATCAGCCCCGCTACGTTCGAATGATACATGCGGTCCAAAAAGTTGCGTTCCTGCTCAATCCTGTTTTCCGAAATACACAGGTCGATCTCGTATCCTTCCAATTGTAATACGGTCTCGATCTCCTTAAAGATATGCTGAAAAATATATTCGTTCAAATAGCTGATCAGGATGCCCACTGTTTTTGAGGTTGCCGCCGCAAATGTCTTGTTGACGTACATCCCGCTTCCTCGCACCTTTTTGACAACGCCTTCCTCGCTTAACTGCGCCATTGCGTTCCTGACAGTCTGCCTGCTGATCCCAAATTTCCGACACAGCAAATTCTCCGACGGCAGTTTGTCGTTATACTTGAATGTTTTGTTTTTGATATTGTCCACGATCCACTGCTTCAAGACAATATACTTAAAATTAAAATTCTTTCCGAACTTGTCATCCATACCGTTTTCTGACCTCCGGCGTCTGTTTTCTTATCCTACTGTAAGCACTGAATGAGTTTCCCATCTAATATTTCAAGCACGCGCTGCGCTGTTTTTTCGTCGATCACCAGATAGTTGAGCAATCCTGTATTTAATACGCCGATCGCTGAAAGCGCGCGGTATTCCCCGGCGATAATACCCATCACCTTGCCCGCTTTACGCAGATATTCCTCGCCGATACCAATAATACGGCTATTGTAGTCGTTGTTGACGAACTCTCCCTTGATATTCAAACGAAACGCGCAAATATCCCCCACCGGTTTACCGTAATTTTCGTTGATCCGTTCGATCATCCTGTCGATGGGTATTCTCGTATTGTTTTCATAATAATCCGGCGGCGCGCCCGCCGAAACCACAGCAAAATCGATATTCGCCCATTTTTCCACGATAGACTGCATGTACACACTTTGCATATAAAGCGCGCGGTCAGCGATCGTCTCTACAATCGCGGGCGCATAAATGAACGATGGCGTACCATGAAGCTTTTCCGCGAACATGCGCACCGTCTCATTAAGCTGATATTCCATACCTACGCGGTTTGATCCGCCTAAAAGCGGCACAACGTTCACATCGTAAATATCCCTGTTGATCGGGAAAGACTGCATAAATTCATAACACATCCGCCCCCACGCAATGCCAAGCGCCGAATGGCTTTTCAATATTTCGGACGCAAGCAATCCTCCTTGTGAGGAAACGATACGGATAAGCATTTCCTCCGACGTCACATTGGTGGGCACAACACGGCAGTCATCAAGCTGAAACCTGTCCTTAAAAATTCCGGACAGCGCGTCATTGTTGGCGTATGGATCTTTGATGTTGATCTCTATGATGCCGTTTTCCATCGCCTCAGAAAGCATCATAGAAACGCCTGAACGCGATATTCCAAGCTTCGCCGCAATCTCCGCCTGCGTCATTTTTTCCGTATAATACATTTTGGCGCACTGCACCATGATCTGTATGTCATTCCTTGCGTCCATACGTACTCTCCTAGGCAGACCAAAAAGCATCCATCGTCCCCATCAGTCGTTTGAATTCCCGATATTTTCCGGCATATATTTTCACAGCGTCACTGTTTGGCTGACATGTATAACTTGCGTGATAAAAACTTTGCGCCGCTTCCTTCATATCCGCAAAGCGCCCGTTTGCAACCGCGGCGCACATTGCCGCGCCCAACGTACCAAGCTCCCCCGCCTGACAAACCTCAACGGGCATACCAAGCACGTCCGCAAACATTTGCACCCATACCTTCGAACGGGAAGGTCCGCCTGAAATACGGGCGATGTTCACGCCGTCCTTTTTATATCCCATCAGCTTTTCCACATGATAGCAGGTGGAAAACGCAACGCCCTCATAAATGGCGCGCAGCATGCTTGCTTTGTCGTCCATACACGTCAGCCCCACAAAACAAGCCTTCGCCTTTGGGTTTGCATTCGTGCCGTACAGGTAAGGCAAAAACACAATATCGCACTCCTCCGGTCGTTTGGACTCTACCAGAGCGTTACACAGCGCATAATATTCCTTGCTGCTCTTATTTTCCTCTTTTAATATTTTCTGGATAAACCACTCGAGATTACTCGCGGAAGTCATGCTCCCTTCCATTATATTATAATATCCATCCACCGTATAGATGGAAGACATAAATAAATCTTTATCTTGCACAGGTTTTTTGTCCGCATAGCAGGTAATGGCCCATGTACCGCCCACAACGCTCAGTACCGTTTCATCCACGATTCCCGTTGCGATCGGACATGCTGTAAAATCCACCAGTCCCCCCGCAACGATCGTCCCCGGCACCAACCCCGTCTCACGCGCCGCCTGCTGTGTCACCCTGCCGCAAATATCCGTAGACTTCCTGATAGGCGGCAACAAGCGCATGCACTCCTCCGCACCCAGTTCCCGCAGTACTTCAAGGGAATACTGCCCGCTCAACAGATCCATCGCGCTGATAGACGACATGTTAGAGATCTCTCCCCATGCCTCTCCCGTCAGGTAGTAACGGATCACGTCGCTGCAACTGAACGCGTACCGTGATTGTTCGATCACTTTCGGCTCATTCAACAAAAACCATTTCAAAAGCGGAATGATCTGCCCTGCCCACAGCGATTGCTTGGTCTTTGGTAATATTCTCTCGTACGTTCCATCCGCCATCCACGCTTCCACAAGTCCCGCCGCGCGCAAATCGGTCGATATAATTCCATGATAAGACGGTTTGCCGTCCTTCCCCATCAGGTAAAGCCCGTTTCCGTGACCCGTGACGGAAATACCGCCAATATCTTCCGGGTGTACGCCGCTTGCTTCTATGACCTCACGGATGCACTGCGCATTTGCTTTATAAAGCGCATCCGTATCACGCTCCACAAAACCTGCGCGCGGCAATATCTGCGGTACGATTTTCGTTGCCACCGCGAGCTCGTTCCCGTTATCGTCAAATATACCCGCCTTTGATATGCTGCCTCCGTTGTCCAGTCCTATATAATATTTTCCCGCCATATCTTTTTCCCTCGTTTATTTTGTTCTCCTCAACGCAGGTTCGTTCTCTTCGTTTGCTGTCCTGATCTTTTCTGACAAAAACTGACGTGCCGTCTTGATGTACCCGACAGATTCTTCCGCCCCATCCGACCACATCTCCAACACAAAAAGCCCCGCATACTCACGCTTTTTCAGATAGGCAAAAAACGCGTCAAAATCGACAATCCCCTCTCCGTACGGCGTATCGCGGATAACGTTTAACCGACCGTCCTTCACATGCCATGCGATTGTATCCGCGTAAGCGCGCCCAATATCTTCATACAGCTCTTGTACCGTAACACCGCACGCCGTCAGATTTGCAATGTCCGCATAAATTTTAAGCCACGGCGAGCGAATCTCATCCACATACTCCTTGATTTTTGCAAGAGTATTCATGAAATCCGTATCTACATTCTCAATGGCCAGAGTCACCGCGCGGCATGCCGCATATTTGACAGACGCTCTCAGCCCTTCCAAAAACAATCGTTCTGTCTCTTTGCTTCGCGGACCATAATATTCGTCATATCCCGCGAGCTGCACGATACGGATCCCTGTCATTGCGGCAAAATCCACCGCGTCGCGAATCAGCGCCAATCCTGTCTCGCGTGTGTTTTGATCCATACTCCCGATCGGAAACCTTCTGTTGCCGCTCAAACACATGGTAAAAATAGAAAACTCTGCTTCCAGCAATGCCCTGCGGATCTCTTTGCCTTCTTTGCTGCCGCTTTTTACACGCGCCATTTTTTCATCCGTCTCGTCAATGCTGATTTCAATAAAATCATAGCCTGCCGATTTCGCTTCCGCTATTTTCTCTTTCCATCCAAGGCTTTGCGGCAAGGCTTTCTCATAAAGCCCCACCTTGCAATCTTTCAAATCCATTGTTTTCCCTTACTGACCGTACCTGCTAAACATCTCCACCGCCAACCGGTCTTCCTCTTCCGTCATGATCGCCGGTTCACCCGCCGCTTTAGCCGCCAGATAGCTGCGTGCCACATCTTCGGTATATACCGCAGCGTAAAGCGCTTCTTTTAAGTTTCCGCCGATGGTTACGACCCCATGATGGCGTAAGATCACCGCGCGCTTACCTTTGGAATAATCCACAGTCAATATGCCCATCTCAAGACTTCCGGGCGTACTGTAAGGCGCAACATGCACCGCCCCGAGCGCCACGTTGGAAAGTGTTGTGCAGCATGCAGGCAGCGTATCACTGATAAGCCCCACCGCCGTCGCGTAAGGCTGGTGCGTATGGATGATCGCGTTCACCTCCGGCATATGTTCATAAATATATTGCAGCGCGATCGTATCGACAGACGGCTTACGCGTCCCTTCAATGATCTCTCCCTCTTTGTTATAGACGATCAGGTCTTGCGGAACCATACCGACATAATTCATGCCCGACGGCGTCACGATAATATCTCCGTTTTCCTTGCGCACACTAACGTTTCCGCCTGACATCGTGATCAGCCTGTTATCCTTCATCTCCAACGCCGCCGCTATGATGGCCTCTTTGTCTTGTTCATACATTTTTTTGTCCTCCGTTTATTTAAAATATTGGTCTGCTTCATCATCCGCCGATCACGCACGTGATGTCCGCGCGTTCCACCAGCACTTTAAGTTCTTCCATATCTTCGTTCGTAAGCCGCGCTTCCTCTTTCATTGTGTAATCCATTCCCAGCGCGCGATGTTTGTGCTTGCCAAACTGGTGAAAGGGCAGCAGGTCAATGCGCTCTACTCCGAATTCTTTTGCCCATATAATGACAGACATCACATGCGCCTTTGTATCATTAAAGCCCGGTATGATCGGACACCGGAAAATCACATTTTTACCCTTCTGCCTCAGCTCGAAAATATTATTGCGCAATAGATCGACATAGTCTCCGCCGTCCGGCATGATTATTGCTGCCTTGTTAGGATCTGTTGTTTTTACATCAAGCAGGATTTCATCAACATCGGCAAGCCCCTGCCACATTTTATTCCAGCGAACAATACCGCACGTCTCCACCGCCACACTCAAATACTCACCTTTGCACGCGCGCGCAAGCTCCGCTACAAACTCTGCCTGCAACAAAGGCTCGCCGCCTGTGATCGTCACGCCGCCGCCCGACCGCGCATAATAGATCGCGTCCTTCATGACCTCACGCATCACTTCGTCAACGCTCATATCGTTACCATATATCTGCCGCGCCGAAGCCGGACACATGGCGACACACCGTCCGCAAAAATCGCACAGGGAAGCATTCGTCCTAACCTTGTTTTCAATATGATAGACCGCTTTGGTGTGGCACAGCCCCTCACAGCGAAGACAGGCCGTGCACAAATTGTCGAACACAACAATCTCACGCTGCATATTTTGCGACTCCGGATTACTGCACCACGGGCAACGAAGGTGACAGCCTTTCAAAAACACTGCTGTGCGAATCCCTTCTCCGTCGTGGATATGGAATTTTTCAATATTGAATACGTTTCCCGTTTTCTCCATCTGTTTTCTCCTGTAATTTTGAAACTGTCCAAACCGTTATATCGCTATGGCTCATTCCGGAATTTTAAAAATGTTTTTGAGTTGATGTCATTTGTCAAGTCATATGTTAGGGCAGTCAAAACAGAAACTCAAGAACAAATTCCAATTCAAATACAACATATTTTGCGTTAATAACAACTTTGAAAACATATGTCAAAACGGTTGTTCTTCTTCCGTCCTCAAACAACAAAAAGTTGTTATAAAAAGGCTTAAAATAGCCTTTTTGCCGTTTACACGTCCTGCCTTTGTACCTATAATCGAGATAGGGAAGCATATGCTGTTTGCTTCCTCCCCTTTCAAAACCGTCAACTTTCTGCCGGGTTGATTCGATAAATGATAGTTGCAAAGAAGGAGAATTTTGTCATGCAATATGTCAACGAGAATACAAAACAATACAAAGACACCCATGCCTCCCTACTTGGCAAGAAGGTGTACCGCAGCAAACGGATCGAAGACCTGCGCAACCTGTTGCTTGCTTCCACACCCACTATCTGTTCGGAACGTGCGGTAGCGCTCACAAAAGCCTATCAGGAGTTTGAAGGCGAAAACATCTATATCCTGCGCGCGAAGGCGCTGAAAAAGGTATTGGAAGAAATGAGCATCTTCATTTTGGATGGCGAACTGCTGGTCGGCAATCAGGCATCTACACCGCGCAGCGCGCCTGTTTTTCCGGAATATTCCATCAACTGGATCATCGACGAGCTCGACGGAAAACCCATGAGTCCTGACAAGCGGCAGGGAGACCGCTTTATCATCAGCGAAGAGCACGAGAAAAACATCCGCGGTTTAGCACCCTTTTGGAAGGGCAAAACACACGCGGAACATTGCGAAAAGCTTCTTACAGACGATATCCGTGCCACCGGCGCGATCGGCGCGGTGGATTCTTATTGGCTGATGAACGGTGCGGACGGACACCTGACCGTCGATTTGAAGCGCGTTGCTTACGAGGGACTGGTTTCGTTTAAAACACAGGCACAGGCAAAAATCGATTCCCTTGACCTTTCCATCCCGGACGATATGACGCAGCTGCCATTTCTTCAGTCGTGCATCATCCTGTGCGACGCAATCACAGCATTTGCACAGCGCTATGCCGTTCTTGCAAAGGAAATGGCGGAGAGCGAACCCGATGCACAGCGCAAGGCGGAGCTTACAAAAATTTCAGATATCTGCAACCATGTGCCGGAGCACCCCGCGCGCACGTTCCACGAAGCATTGCAAGCCTACTGGTTTATCAACATGGTCATCCAGATCGAAAACAACGGACATTCCTATTCGCTCGGCCGCATGGATACCAATTTATATTCGTTCTATAAAAATGATTTGGAAACAGGCGCGCTTTCCTCTCCTGACGACGCTGTCGAGCTGTTAAGCTGCCTGTTTTTGAAGCTGTTCCAGCTGAATAAGATTTTTACCTTCGATAATCAAAAGTCGTTTTCCGGTTATCAGCTGTTCCAGAATATTACGATCGGCGGGCAAAACAAAAACGGGCACGATGCAACAAACGAGCTATCGTACCTGATCTTGGAAACACAAGCGGCGATCCGTCTGCATACGCCTTCCGTATCCGCGCGTTATCATGACCGCGTGTCCAACAAATTCATACAATCGTGCCTCGATTGTATTCGCTTAGGCGGCGGGCAACCCGCATTTTACAGTGATGAGATCTATATTCCCGCTCTTGTCAACCGCGGTATGTCTGTGGAAGACGCGACGGAATATTCTGTCGTCGGATGCGTAGAAGCGGTATGTGAGGGGAAATGCGGTCATCGCCCCAACGGCTCCGGGCTCATCAATTTGGGTAAGATCGTGGAGGTCGCTCTAAATGACGGTACAGACCCAAAAACGGGCATCTGCCCACACGCCGGCATCGGAGACTTAACCACATTCCAAACCTTTGATGAGGTGTTTGATGCCATCAAACAATTCAGCGCGTGGTACATTCGCGAACAGGTCATCTGGGATAATATCATTGACAAATGCACAGAGCAATATATCGGCGATCCTCTCGTTTCGATGCTCACTTATGATTGTATCGGGCGCGGACGCGCTCTTAAAGAAGGCGGCATGTATTACGACTACGCAGGTCCTGAATTTATCGGGACGGCAAATGTGGGCAACTGCCTTGCGGCAATCAAAAAGGTTATTTTTGAGGATCATTCCCTAAGCGCACAGCAGGTTATGCATGCAATGCGTACGGATTTTAAGGATATGCAGACTTCTCCTACCGGACCGGAGATACAACAGTTGCTTTTAAACGCGCCCAAATACGGCAATGACGACGATTATGTAGATGATTTGACAGTGGACTATTTCCGTTTCATCTGTGAAGAGATCGTAAAATACAAGACAACGCGGTATGGACGCGGTCCCATCGGCGCGATGTGGCAGCCGTCCACAAGCACCATCTCCGCCAATGTTCCGTTTGGCGCGATGGTAGGCGCAACGCCGGACGGACGCGTGGCGGGCGAGCCTTTGGCGGACACGACCGCCCCCATGCACGGCACAGACACGCATGGTCCCACAGCCTCTCTAAAATCGGTAAGCAAGCTGCCTACCGTCCTTGTTTCAGGGGGCGCGCTGCTCAATCTAAAGCTGAGCCCCTCCTCTGTGGATACCGACGCGGGACGGCAAAAGTTCACATCCCTGGTACGAACTTTCTTAGGAGATTTAAAGGGAATGCACATCCAGTTCAACATTGTCAACGCAGATATACTGAAGGAGGCTCAAAAGGAGCCGCAAAAGTATAAGGATCTCATGGTGCGCGTGGCAGGCTATAGCGCCTTGTTCGCACCACTTGACCGCGATCTGCAAAATGATATCATCGCAAGAACCGAGCATGTTTTATAGAAACAAACTATCACCTAAAAACCCCTTTTAAAAAAGGGGTTTTTAGGTTGCGCCATTTCTTGACGAGATGGAGAAAGGACAGCAAACCTGCTTCAAGCGTTTCGAGCCGTTTCATGCGGTAACAGATCCTTTTCCCATGCTACATTTACAAGATCATTGATTCCTTGATCCCCGTCGCTATGCGGCGGCGCGCCAAACAACTTGAAAAATAAAAGAGGGCAGTACGGAAATACCACCCTCTTTTTACTTGAGATATTATTTTACTTGCATTTTCCACATCATATCCGCAAGCGCCAAATCGCGCTTGAAATCGTTGTGATTGATATCCGCGCCAATATGAACAAACTCAATCCCCGCCATCTCCGCATAATCACGCATCTGGTCGGCGTTCAGTGCATAGCTCAAAACCGAATGGTGTGCTCCCCCCGCAAGGATCCATGCTTTTGCGGAAGTCCGCAAATCGGGCAACGGTCTCCACATCGTACGCGCCACAGGAAGATTCGGCATTTCGCCGATAGGCTTTACACATTCCACATCCGCAACAATCAATCGCATCCTGCCGCCCATATCAATGAGCGACGCTGTGATCGCCGCTCCTGCGGCACATTCAAATATCATACGTGCCGGCGCTTCGCGGTCTCCAATGCCAAGCGGATATGTGTCAATACGAACTGCGCCCTGCGCAATGCTTGGGTCTACCTCCAGCATATGCGCACCCAAAACCAACTCATTTCCTTCCTCGAAATGATAGGTATAGTCTTCCATAAATGCCGTGCCGCCATTCATACCAAGGCTCATGCGCTTCATAATGCGCTGTAAGGCGGAGACCTTCCAATCACCTTCTCCGCCAAAACCATAGCCGCTTTCCATCAATCTCTGACAGGCAAGCCCGGGAAGCTGCTCAAGCCCCCACAAGTCCTGAAAATTGGTCGTAAACGCCCCAAAGCCGCCTTCTTCCAAAAAGCTGCGCAACGCCGCCTCGATCTTCAATTGATAGCGCACCGCGTCTAAATTTTGATCCGGCATCTGATACTTTTTGCTGCATTCCCGAAAGAGTTCATCGACTTGCTCTTCAGATATCCGGGCCATCACAGCGACAAGGTCTCCCACTCCGTGGGTGTTGACCGACCATCCGAGTTTGATCTGTGTCTCGATCTTGTCGCCCTCCGTGACCGCTACATCACGCATATTGTCGCCAAAGCGCACTACCTTAAGATTCCTGCCCTCCGCGATACCGACAGCGCTTCTCGCCCACGCGCCGATCTCGCCCGTGACCGATGCATCTTTGAAGTAACCCACCACGACCTTGCGCGGGATGCGCATACGCGTAGCAATAAACCCGTGCTCCCGATCGCCGTGCGCACTCTGGTTCAAGTTCATAAAATCCATGTCGATCTCATCTAACGGGATCGTCCTGTTGTACTGGGTATGCAAGTGCAGCATCGGCTTGTTTAATATACCAAGCCCCTTGATCCACATTTTGGACGGCGAAAACGTATGCATCCACGTAATGATGCCAATACACCTGTCATCATAGTTTGCCTCTTTGATCGCATTGTATATTTCGTCCGATGTCTTAACAAGCCCTTTGCATACGATTTTTACCGGTATATCGCTTGCCGTGTCTAAAAATGCCGCCATCTCCGCCGCATGCGCTTCTGCCTGCCTGAGCGTTTCCTCGCCATACAAATGCTGGCTGCCCGTTATGAACCATACTTCATATTGCTCGAATACTTTCATATCAGCTCTCCTGCTTTTGCCCATAATAGGCGTCCTTGCCATGCTTGCGCAAATAATGCTTATCGAGAAGCTCCTTTGGCATCGCTTCCATTGCGCCGCCCATCACGCTCTCCCCCACAAACGCCATCATCGCAACTTCGTCAAGCACAACAGCCTTTTCCACAGATTTGCTCGCTGTCTCCGCCCATACAAACGGTCCATGGTTTTTCACGAGTACCGCGTTCATCAGCGCCGGGTCGATCTCATCAAACGCTTCTATGATCACCTTCCCCGTATTCCATTCATATTCGCCCCTGATCTCTTCCGTTGTAAGCGCGCGCGTACAAGGCACCTCGCCATATAAATAGTCCGCGTGCGTCGTACCATAAGCAGGTAACCCCCTGCCCGTCTGTGCCCAAGCCGTCGCCCACCGCGAATGCGTATGCGTGATGCCACCGACGCTTTCAAAGCTGCGATACAACGCAAGGTGCGTATCCGT
>CAZBSH010000012.1:18139-47960 GCA_964494645.1 uncultured Christensenella sp.
CGCAAGGTGCGTATCCGTATCAGAAGACGGATTCCATTTCCCTTCCACAACGTTTCCGTCGAGATCGACCACCACCATGTCCTCCGGACACAGTTTGTCGTATTCTATACCCGAGGGCTTGATCACAAAAAGCCCCTTTTCACGGTCAATGCCGGATACGTTTCCCCATGTAAAAGTGATCAATCCATATTTTGGAAGAAGCATATTTGCCTCATATACTTCCTGCTTTAACTGTTCAAGCATCCTGAACGCCTTTCTTGATTTCCTTCAAGCGTTTCATCACGTCATTGACGCCCGTACCGAAATAATCGTGCAATGCACTATATTCAGCGTAAAGCTTATCATACGTTTTCGTATTTTCTTCATTGGGCAAATACGTGATATCCTTTAACTTTCCCATGCTGCGAGCCGCGTCATACACGCTGTCATACCCGCCGTTTTCTTTTCCTGCCGCCACCGCGCCGAAAATCGCAGCGCCCAGCGCCGGTCCCTGCGCGCTGCCGGATATCTTAATCGGCTTTTTGATGATATCCGCATAGATCTGCATCGCAAACGCGCTCTTCTCCGCGATACCACCGGAAGCGTAAAATTCGTCAACAGGCACGCCATGCTCTTCAAAATTCTCGATGATCTTGCGCGTACCATATGCGGTTGCTTCCACCAATGCGCGATACATTTCCTCCGGCTTCGTCGTCAGCGTCATTCCAAGCATCATACCCGTCAAATCTACATCCACCAGAACAGATCGGTTTCCGTTCCACCAGTCAAGCGCCAGCAGACCGCTTTCCCCCGGTTTTTGTTCTCCCGCTTTTTTCTGCAAATAGACATGGATATCCATGCCCTCCGCTTTTGCTTGTTCAAAATAACGTGGCGGTACACAATGATTGACAAGCCACGCAAAATGATCCCCCACACACGACTGCCCCGCCTCATATCCCACGAGCCCCGGCATCACGCCGTCCTCCACATATCCGCAGATGCCCGGTACGCTGCACTCTTTTTCACACATCAAAATATGGCACGTCGAAGTACCCATGATCGCGAGCATCTTGCCCGGACCGTCAATGCCTACCGCCGGAACACATACATGCGCGTCCACATTTCCAACCGCGACGGGCGTACCCGCGCGCAGCCCCGTTTTCTTGGACATCTCTTCGGTGATACCGCCTGCGCGGCTGCCTAAAGGCAGGATGTCTGTTCCAAGCTTTTCTTCCACCACGTTTTCAAGCCGCGGATCAAGCGCCGCAAAAAACGCCTTAGAGGGATACCCGTCCTGCTTGTGCCAGATCGCCTTATATCCTGCACAGCAGGAATTACGCGTTTCTTGTCCCGTCAGCTGCCACACCAGCCAGTCCGCCGCCTCGATAAAGCGATCCATCTCCTCATATACCTCGGGCGCATCCGTCAATATCTGCCAGAGCTTCGGAAACACCCACTCAGAAGATATCTTGTTGCCATAACGCGCCAGCCATTTTTCCTCGCGCCTAGCAGCCGTTTCGTTCAATTGATTTGCTTTGTCCTGCGCCGCGTGATGTTTCCACAACTTGACATACGCGTGCGGATTATCCTCAAAGCCCTCCAAAAAACACACAGGCGTGCCATCTGCCTTAACGGGCATCACGGTACATGCCGTGAAATCTACGCCCACGCCAATGATATCGTCAGGCGAAACGCCGCTTTCATGAATAACCACCGGCACTGTCTTCTCGATCACATCAAGATAATCCTGCGGATGCTCCAGCGCAAAATCTACGCCCAGCTTTTTTCCGCTCGGCAACGCCTCGTCCATCACCTTGTGCGGATAATCATATACGCTCGTCGCGATCTCTTCACCCGTTTCCACATTCACCAGCAGCGCACGCCCCGACAGCGTACCATAATCGATTCCAACAGAATACTTCGCCATTTTGTTCTCCTTACCGTTACTCTGATATTTTTTTAATGGAACTTCTGTGCCGGATAAAGGAAGGCATATAACAGCAAACACGTTCCTCTTTGATCTCCTCAGGATTTCCGATCAGATGCAGCAGCCTCTTTGCCGCCTCTACCCCGACCTGCTCTTTGGGATGGTTAACGGACGTCAGATCATTACCGTTGAGCTTTGCGTCAACAGAATTATCAAACCCCGCCACTGAGATATCATCCGGAACCGTCCTTCCTCTTTTATTCAGCTTATTAATGAGCCTTTTGGCTACAAAATCATTGTAACATACAAGCGCGCTGCACGCGTCGATAGCGGAAACAAAATCTTCCTCGAACATATCCATCTTCTGCGCCGTGCGCGCGGTATTAGAAGAATCATACCAACCGATACAGTCCTCATCCACCTCAATACCCGCTTCCATCAGCGCGTCCACATACCCCGCATAACGCCAATGCCCTTGCTGGTCATCCAACTTAAAATACCCTGCGATCTTTTTATGTCCTGCCTCGATCAAAAGACCGGTGATCTCGCGCATCCATTTCCTGTCATCCATAAGCACACACGTGCAAGCAAAATCCTGATAATAGTTATTGACAAATACGATAGGGACCTTATTTGCCACAAGCGCCTTATAGTACCTGATGTTCGGGTTCGGCAACGCAGATTTGATACCCTCCACAATAAGCCCCGAAACATTAGAATCAATCATGCGTTCCAAAAACTTGGCCTCGTTTTCCACACGATTGTGCCCGAATCCAAGGTCTATTCCATACCCCGAGGCACTCAGCACCCCTTCGATCCCCGATAAAACCTCCGGAAAAATATAATTATCCAGAAAGCTCATACAAACGCCTATTGTATTGTTTTTCGGCTTTAACATCTGCTTCTTGACGTATGACCCGCTGCCCTTTCGCCGCTCGATCGCGCCCAAATCCTCAAGTTCTTCGAGCGCTTTACGCACCGTCTGCCTGCTCACTGAAAACTTACTGCACAGCATGTTCTCTGACGGCAGCTTATCTCCATACGCAAAATGCCCCTTATCGATATTTTCGACAAGCCAGTCGCGCAATGCCTGATATTTAAAATTCGTTGTCTCTGCCGCTTGTGTTTTCAAGAGTTTACCCCCGCCTGTCAATAATTATCGGTATTTACGCAGAGGAAAGACCTCTCTTTCCCCCGCTTATCCTGTCTTCTTACCTGAAATCAGCAATATATTCCCTGTTCACGCCGATCAGCTCATCTACCATTTCGTTGATCTGATCCAAATTGAGCATCGCGGCCGTCAGCGGGTCCATCTTGATCCCTTCATAGATATATTGCAGCTTCTTTTCATTTGCCGCCTTTGCCATCAGCACGTGTACATTGATGTTAGACACATTAAGCGCCGCCAGCGCTTCGGGCAGCTCTCCCACATAACACGGATGGATGCCTTCACTGTCCGCGTAACACGGCACCTCCACAATGCTATTGTTGGGCAAGTTTTCAATGAGCCCTGTATTCTTCACGTTTAGGTTCGCCCTAAACGGTTTTCCCGTTAGGTTCGCGTGTATAATTTCGGGCGCATATTCAAATGTCTTTTCCATTGGGATGTCTTCGCCCTTTGCAAGGATTTCCTTGAGTTCTTCAAAGTAGTCATCCGCCGCCATCTCGTGGTCGAGCCACCATCTTCTCTGTACCTGCAAATCCGCGATCGCCTTCTCGTTTTTACGGAAATACGGCACATATTCGGACATATGGAATGGCGATTCCGATACGAAGTAACCAAAATTCTGCATGATCTTGAACCGAACGATATCTACAAGCCGCACGCCCATCGTGATATAATCAGGCTCGCGGTCAGCCATTTTAATAATATCTTCGATTTTCTCGGAACGCCTGAAAAGCTCAGGATATGCGTCCTTGCCATCCACCTTATACTGCAAAAACCAGTCCATATGGTTGATGCCTGCCGCCCAGAACGACACGCGCTCGCGCGGCACTTCGAGATACGCCGATAATTGCAGCGCCGTGCTCTGTACATTATGGCAAAATCCGAATACCTTAATAGGCGTCGCTTTTGAGAGCGCCAAACACAGCGGTGCCATCGGATTCGTATAGTTGAATAAATATGCATCCGGACATAGCTCCTCCATATCGCGGCAGATCGCAAGGATCTCCGGATACGCCCGTAAAAAACGGAACATCCCACCCGGTCCGATGATATCACCAATCACCTGATGTACGCCGTACTTGTCCGGTATTTCCAAATCCAGCTTGTATTGCTCCCAACCGCCGACATTGATGGTATTAATGACATAAGTAGCGTGTTCAAGCACTTCGCGGCGCTTGTCAGTCGCTTTAATTATAACATTCTTGCCCGCCTGTTTGCAAAGTTGTTTTGCAACTTCTTCCATTACTTCCAGCTTTTCCAAGTTGATGTCAACAAGCGAAATATTGTCGATACTGATATCATCGTAAAGAAGCAAATCCCCGATCAGTTTTTTGGCAAACATCGCGCTGCCCGCACCAATGATCACTACCTTATTCATTTCTTTCTCCTTCGCCATTTTTCATTTTTATGTATACCGGCGGATATCCATGTATCTTTTGACAGCCGGATTACACATTCAACTTTTTTTCCACTGCTTTCATGGTCTCAATCGCCATTTTCGTGTACTTATCATAAAATTCGTCACACCCGCCCTGTGCCATCACCGCAAACGGATCCGCCCCCGCAGGAAGCAGCTCAAACGTGAGATAGCCGTCATACCCAATGTCGACGAGCGCTTGGAGGATCGGCTCAAAGTCGATGTGCCCCGCGCCCGGCGCGGCACGATTGCTGTCCGCGAGATGTATGTGTACAAGGTCTTTCCCGCACGCGCGCAGCGATTGCGCCATGTCCGCTTCTTCGATATTCATGTGAAAGGTATCACCCATCACACCTACATTCGGCATACCGATGCGCTTGACCAGCGCATGCACGCGCGATAAGCTATGCGTAATATAGCTTTCGTATCTGTTCCACGACTCGAGACAGATCGTAATACCGTTCTTTTGCGCATATTCCGCACATTCACGAACATTGTCCACCGCCCAGCAAAGTTCCTCTTCGAAGTCCGCGACCGGCGCGACCTTTGAGCATGCCGTCGGCGCAACGATCACCTTTTCTCCGTGAAGTGCCGCGGTAAAGTCAATCACCTGCCGCACATACGCCTTTGCCTGCTCTCGTACCTTTTTATCCGGATGCACCAGATCGCGCTGCGGCGTAAAAATGGAGCAGGTAGAAGAAACCCCGATCCCATTGTCCGCGCACAATTTGTTCACTTCCGCAACATCAAATTTATCCGGTTCGCCAAGCATCTCGATCGCGTCGTACCCATATTTCGCAACGCGCTCAATGCTTGTTCTGATCGGTTCCCCGCAATACACCAGCGCGTCATAACTATATCTAAACATATTCTTTGCTCCTTTCCGCCGCTACTTCACCTTATCCGCAAGCAGCGCGTCCCTGCCGTAGCGTTCTACCCTGCCGCACAGGTTTTCAAGTACTTGAACCGCGTCGCCCATGATCGCAACATCGCTCATCGCAAAGATCGGTGCCGCGGGGTCTGCGTTGATGGCGATCACATGCTTTGCGTTTTTGATCCCGATCGTGTGCTGCAATGCGCCGGATATCCCACACGCAATATACAGTTCCGGCGCAACCGTCTTTCCTGTCTGCCCAACCTGTACGTCAAATGGCGCCCAGCCCTCGTCCACTGCTTTTCTGGTCGCGCCCACTGCCGCGTCCATCCTGACCGCCAGCTTTTGCAGCACACGGAAATTTTCCGCGCTGCCAATGCCATATCCGCCCGAAATCACGATGTCTGCTTCTCCTACGTCGCGGAATACATTTTCCTTTTCCACCGCTTTTAAAAATTTTACCCGTCCGTTTTGCGTTCCCATGTCCATATCCACATAAACAAGCTTCGTATCTGCGGGCTTTGGCGCATGATGGATAAGCAGCACATTCGGTCTCACAGAAGCCAACTGCGGACGGTGGTTGGGCGATATGATGGAGGCCATGATATTTCCACCATACGTCGGTCTGATTTGCACCATGTTCCGTTCCCCGTCAATATCAAGCGCCGTACAGTCCGCCGTCAGCCCGACCTGTAATCTGCACGATACGCGTGGCGCAAGATCACGCCCGTTCTCCGTCGCCGGAAACAATATCCCCGCCGGCTTATACTCACGCGCCAACGCACAGATCGCATTGGTAAAGCGTTCCGTGTCATACTGCCCCAGCAAGTCGTTTTTCACGATGTATACGTTATCACATCCGATCTTTGATGCATTTTCTTCGAATCCTTCCGGCACGTAGTCACACAAAAGAACCGCTGACGTTTTCTGTCCAAGCATATCCGCCAATCGTTTTGCCTCACTCAACAACTCAAGCGATACCTTTTGCAGCTGTCCGCGTTCCCTGTTGACTTCCATGACTGCCCACATGCCCTTATATTCGCCAAAATCCTGTTTTTTTACGGAAACGCTGTCGTCCATAAGCGCTCCCACCGGACATGCCTTCACACACTCCCCGCAAAATACACACCCGTCGCTTATCACAGGCAGCTTATCCTGCATCTTGATCGCGCCAAACGAGCACGCCCCTGTACACAGGCCGCAGCCAACACATTTATTATTATCAACAACTATCATGTTTTCTCTCCCCTTATCCGCTCACATAATATGCCTGCTAAACCCCTCATGCGCCATCAAGCGGTCCGCAATATCTCCCGCGCTGCCACGCCACAGATCAATCTTTTCCTTTTTTTCGATCCCGCCATTGATGATCATTTTGATCCTGTCCTCCGCGGACAGCGAATCATCGACCGTCACATAGCTTTTTGCGCGCGCATCCGACATTTTGATGTTCACCACCTTGGTGGGCGAACCATCATTGCCGATCTTCGACGGATCAAGCGATAAATCCGCCACTTTCAGCAGTTTTACCTGCTTATCCGTTTGTCCGGGTCGCCTTGGCTTGTTAACGCCCTTTAGCACGCATACAAGCGCCGGAAGCTTCGTTTCATAAAACTCGATATTTTTCCCCACTTCCCGCTGTACCGTCATATGCTCTTTTTCTATTTGCATATCGCGCACATACGTAAACTGCGGAATATCCAAATTCTCAGCAATGATCGGTCCTACCTGTCCTGTACAGCCGTCTATCGCCTCGTTGCCGCATACAATCAGGTCATACCCAAGCTTTTTTGCTACCTCGGCAAGTGTATAGCCTGTAGCAAGCGTGTCCGACCCGCCAATCAAACGATCGGATACAAGCACCGCTTCATCTGCGCCCATCTCCAAACAATACTCGAGCGTAGTACTCGCCTGCATCGGTCCCATCGAAACAACGGTCACCTTTCCCCCTATCAAATCGCGCAGCGCAAGCGCAGTCTCCACGCCGTTTTCGTCATACGGATTGATAATACTCGGAACTCCCTCACGTACCAAATTGTTCGTTTTGCTGTCTATTTTGACTTCGCTTGTATCCGGTACCTGCTTCACAAATACGATGATATCCATACTACGTCCTCCCCTCATATCCTGCGCGCCAAAACTTCGGCTTCTAATATCGCCTGTTCTATCGCGCGCGGAGCGGTGCAATCGCCTGCGGAGTATACCTCCGCCCGTCTCCCCTTAAACGCCTTATAAAGCCCGTTTATCGACCTGCTTTGTCCCGCGATCAATACCGTATCCAGTCCCGAAAGACGCATTTCCTTGTGATTATATACGTTTTCTAAAATAACATCGCCGCCTTCAAAGCCGATAATCGCGTGGTTTGCGATAATGTTTGCGCCATTCTCGTAAAGCCGCTTGTTTAACAGATAAACCTGACCGCTTTCAATATCGGTGCCCACACTTGCGGATGGCGTTACGATCGTCACTTCCGCATTCAACGCCATACAATAATCCGCTACGCCGCCGCCCTGCCAAAATCCGATATCGTCATATACCAACACATGATTGCCGATCTTTTCCACATCACGCAGCGCTTCGCGCACATCTGTTACGGTCATCGTCGCCGTTTCAAGCCCCTTGAATTCCGGTATGAGCGGCACAGAGCCCGTCGCTACAACAAGCACATCGGGGTCTGTTTTTTCCACCAGCGCCTCATCCACTTCCGTGTTGTAATGCACACTTACCCCAAGCTCTTGCAACTGTATCCTCAGATAGCGGTATACCTCTTCGAGCTCGTTGCGATAGGGTAATTTCTCCGCCAAACGTACCTGCCCCCCCGCAACGCTATCCTTTTCATATACTTCCACATCATGCCCGCGTCTTGCTGCGATCTCCGCTACTTTCAATCCCGCGACACCCGCGCCCGCCACCATGACTCTCTTCTTTGTTTCAGCCGCTTCTATCGTATCGATCCCAAAATGCTTTTCCCTGCTTACCGCGGGATTTTGGATGCATTCTACATAAATTCCGTCCACTCCCACGCACCCCTCGTTGCAGCCGATACAGTGACGGATATCATCAAGTCTGCCCTCCGCCGTCTTATTGGGGGTTTCCGGGTCACACAAAAGCTGGCGGCACATGCCGATCAGATCCGCATTCCCTTCCGCAAGAATGGTTTCCGCCTGCACCGGATCGTTGATGCGCCCAAACGCCACAATCGGGATATCCACATTTTTCTTGAGCTCTGCGCTCTCATAGATCGCCCAGCCAAGCGGCAGCGGCGACGGCGGGATCTGCATATACCAACTGCTGAACGTCCCCGCGTCCGTACTCAAATAATCAACGCCACCCTCTTCCAATGCCTTGGCTAACTTCATACCATATTCGAGCGAATATCCATACCATGTAAATTCATCTACGCATAGCCTGATGCCGATCGGATAATCCGGTCCTACCGCCTCGCGGATGCCCGCAATGATCTCCAGCGGATAGCGCATACGGTTTTCAAAGCTGCCGCCGTATTCATCCTCTCTGCGGTTAAAAAACGGGGAAACAAAGGTGCGCAGCAATCCGTCATGCGCGATCTTCAGTTCCACCGCGTCCCATCCAAGCTCTTTTTGCCAAGCTGCGGAATGAATGTAATATTCTTTGATCTGCTGCATCTCCTCTTTTTCAAGTTCTTTGGTATTAAAATGACAATATGGCTCGTTCATCTGCGTCGGGGCGACCAAAAGCTGAGGAGGATTCAGCAACGTCGTATGGCCGCCCTGATTCAGTTGCGTAATGGCTTTGCATCCGTATTCATGCACTTCGTCCGCCAGCCGTTTGAAGTTATCCCCGTTTCTTGGCTCAAAGCCCAACACGTATTTAAAAGACATTTGGCTGTTCGGGTCGACATTCTGGCTCACCGTCACAGCTGCCGCACCGCCTTTTGCGCGCTCTACATAATGCCTAACATTTCTGTCAGAAAATAATCCGTTTGCCAAATACCCCTCGTCTATCGCATATCCCGTGTGATGGGGCAAAAAAACAAACCTGTTCTTGAATGTCACTTTCCCCATCTTGAATGGAGAAAGCAAATGCTTGAAGTCGTTGTTCGTTCCCATTGCAAGTTTTCCTTTCGTTCGCATGTTTTATTCTGGTTGTCTATGCGTCCTGTGGCGGCGCGGCCCTATCAAAACCGCGCCGCCGAAACGCATATAAGAAACATATGGAGCGTAGGTCTCGTTATTTACTGATCAAGCCTTTCCTGTCGGTTGTGATAATGATACACACCAAGAAGATAATCCCCTTGATCAGTTGTTGCGTGATCGGGTCCGCCCCGATCAGAACAAGCCCATTTGTCAGGCAGGTCAGCATCATCGCGCCGATAATGACAGCCATATAGTTGGATTTTGCGCCACCGGATACGGAAAGTCCGCCTAAGACCAACGCGATCATTACATTTGTTTCCGTCAGGTTGCCCGTCTGCGCCGTTGCCGATCCTGTACGTACCAGCGCGAAAAACGCCGCCACGCCGGCAAGAGCGCCCGCGATCACAAAAGCAATCACCTTCACCCTGTCGACATTCACACCTGAATACGTCGCCGCAACCTCACCGGAGCCGATCGCACGTACCTGTCGTCCGAGCTTCGTAAAACGGAAAATGATAAAGCCCAGCGCGACAATTGCCGCCACCACGACAAACTTTCCGATGAGATTATCGTATTCATAGATCGCATACGGTGTTTCCACACGAAAATTACTGGTGAAAAACACGATCAATCCTCTGAAAATAAACATCGTACACATCGTGACGATGAACGATTGTATCTTGAACTTCGAATGCATCACACCATTCAGAAGCCCAATACCCGCTCCTACGCCAACCGCCGCCACAATCGCGAGCGGAATGCTTACCGTAGAAACGACCGCTGCCACATAGCATGCGAGACCTACAATCGACCCTTGCGAAAAATCAAGCGATCCCATCGTCATGACAAACATAACGCCCGCCGAACAAATCAGCAGTGTAAGCGCCTGTTCTATGATCAGCTTCCAGTTGGAGCCGTCCATGGATTTCCCCTGCGTCATCACAGCGAACAATACAATGACGATCACAAGCCCCAGGTATGGAATAGCGCTTTGTAACATCTTTTTATTCATGATGTTTCCCCCCTAGATCATATAATGAATGATTTTTTCTTCGGAAAGCCCCTCTTCTCGCAGCAGCTCGCCTGTGATCGCGCCGTCCTTTAGGATGACAAGCCTGTCACACATACCGATCAGCTCCAGGATCTCCTCTGAAATCATGACGATGGATTTGCCCTGCTTGACAAGTTCCTGCATCAGCTCATAAATAGAGGCCTTGACCATGACGTCGATGCCCCTTGTCGGGCTGTCCAGCACAAGGATATCAGAATCCCTGCCCAACCATTTTGCAAGCACCACCTTTTGTTTGTTACCGCCGGAAAGCGCCGACACAAACTGGTTGATGGTTTCCATCTTTACATTCATTTTTGTTGCGTATTCGTCTGTAAATTTACGTTCCCGTTTGGGGGAAATAAACCCTTTTTTCTGTAGCTTGTCCATGCTGCTTAAGCACACGTTATCAAGAATGCTCGCGTTGATCATCAGCCCTTCCTGATCCCTGTTCTTAGAAGCATACGCCACATCGTTTACGATCGCCGTCTTGATGTTATCAATCTCCACATTCTTTTGCGGCAAGCTCACCGTACCCGTTTGTTTTTCAAGCGCGCCGAACATCACCTTTCCAAGCTCGTGCATGCCCGATTCCGTCAATCCGCCGATACCGAGGATCTCTCCCTTATGCAGTTCCAAATTGATATTTTTGAGCATTCCCTCCACATTCACATCCGCAAGCGACATCACAACCTCGCCGCCTATGTTCGAATGCGTATCTTCCCTGTAATACTTTCCGGAGAGTTCTCTTCCGACCATATACTTTTTCAAGTCGTCCTCACTTACCTCCTCTGTGACAGGAAAAGACTTGATGTGTTCACCGTCGCGCAGCACGGTAATGGAGTCACAAAGCTCCAGCACCTCTTGCAAATCATGCGAAATAACGATTACGGAGCCGCCGCGTGCTTTCACCCTATGGATCAGCGCATACAGCTTTTCGCGCCCGTCATGGCTGAGCGCTGTCGTCGTTTCGTCTACCACCAACAAGCTTGGGTCAAAGTATGTCGCCTTCACAAGCTCAATCATTTTTCTTTCTTCAAACGTATAGTGCGCGATATCGTCTGCCGGATCGATCTTATCAAACCCAAAAACATCCAGATATTCGCGTGCTTTTTTATTCATCTTCTTGGAGTCGACGATACCGTTTCTGATAAATAGTTCCTCGTTGCCAAAGAAGATATTTTCCGCTACGGTAAGATCCTCGATGGTGTTCATCTCCTGCACGATGATGCTCACGCCATGCTTGTTCGCATCCAACTGGTTTTTCGGTTCGTATTTCTGCCCTTCTAAAAACATTTCTCCCGAGGTCACGGTGTGGATCCCTGTGACCATATTCGTGATCGTCGATTTCCCCGATCCATTTTCCCCGATCAGACCATGTATCTCTCCTTTGTATACTTCAAAGGAAACCTGCTTTACGGCTTTGGTCACGCCAAATGTTTTGGAAAGGTCCTGAGTTCTCAATAATATTTCTTTACTCATTTTGTTCTCCTCCTATCTTCATAGGGAAGCGGTTATTTCACCACTTCGGCCTTTCCCTTGTTTCGCAATCCCATTGCCGCCACGATCACAAGCAATATCACCCCGATGATCGTGTTTTGCAGTGTCGAATCCAGCCCGTTTGTCATAATGCCGCTGATGATCATTGCGATAATAAATTCGCCAATGATGATCGAGATAACAGGATTGACATATTTTTTGAACGCCAGCCCGATAAAGCAGCCCATGATGGGCGTAAAATTCCTTGCCATGCTGCTCATGCCCTGTACGGGAATGACCGTCGAGCTATAACAGATGGTCAGTAGCGCTGTAATCCCTGTGAATAAACCACAAAGGACAAAGCCGATCACTTTATATTTTGAAACGTTGACGCCCATATTTTGCGCCATCGGTTCGTTTTTACCAATTGCCTTGATATAGATCCCTGTGCGTGTAAATTTGATGATGAACATCGCGATCGCAAACGCGATCACCGCGATAATGATATTCCAGGGTGCCTGCCCTAATATCCGGTATTGCTCCGCCAACACATAGCTGTTGCCACCCGCCAGATAGCTTGCGACACATTCGTAAATAATCATCAGCCCTACCGTCGCAATGATAGACGGTATCTTGAACTTCAGATACAAAAATCCATTTGCAACGCCTACCAGCGTCCCTACCAAAACCGCGCCAATAACAAGTCCTACAAAACCAAACTGTACAGACAGCATACACGCGACAAGCGCGCTCAGGATAATGTTTGCCCCGATACTAAAGTCAAACAGCCCCATCGTAAGTACGAAGTAAAAGCCGCACGCCGCGATGGATGGCAGCAGACACTGCTGCAGCAGGATAAACAAGCTCTCCGGACTACCGAAGCGGGTAGGTTGCAGGATAAAAAACACCAGATAGGTAACAACGAGTAAACCCAGCAGTAAAACCAAACTCTTCACTTTGTTTTTCATAAAATTTTACCTACGTCTCTTTGTTTATTTCTTTTCTCCGGGAATCGCCTGCCATCCGCCCGGGAATCCTCCCGGGCGGATACAAGCCTTACCTTTAATTTCTGCTCTGCCTTATTTCTTAAGGTCAGCGTGTCTTGTCATAACATCCTGCAATGACAGGCTCTGTGCCGCTTTCACAAAATCGTCCTTTGTAAGGGACGGGTTATGCGTGATAGAAAGCTGCTGGATTTCTTCTGCCGTATAGGGCAGGATGTCTCCGCGGAACCATTCGTCAAATGCCTTTGCTTCTTCGCCGCTCGTTACATAGATCATGTCCATAACGATCTCAACCGGCTCTTTTGCCCACTCTGCGCCCGCTACGGAATTGTAAGCCAGCATGAACGAGAAGAACGGGTCACACCAGTGTCCGCCGGACATTGCGTCAAGCGTACCGCTTTCCATGTCCTCGATCAGCGTATCCGTGAAGTCTGTGGAAACAAGTACGATATCGTCTGTCTTGTTTGCCTTTTGCAGCGCGCTCATTGCGCCGATCAGGTTTTCACCGCCGCCGCCAACAACGACAAGCGCATCCATTTCCGGATACGAAGCCAGATAGTTTTCCGTAACCTGTGTGCCCTGTTCGCCTGTCGCTACTTCCCATGTTTCCGCAACAACCTTGATACCAAATTCGTCAAATGCTTTCATGTAACCGGCATATCTTGTTTCCGCTGTCAGATCGCCGTGGTTGAAGTTGATGATACCAACGTTTTTGCAGCCCTTTTCATTCACGATCTTGCCCATGTTGTAACCGACCTGCATTTCGTCCTCGTGTACCTGTCCGCCGTAATTAGCAGAAGAGAACGCCGCGTTTTTGACATCTTCCTCATTGAGCGTACGGAAGAACTGGAACACCTTTCCATCATACTGTTCAGCGATCTTTAATGCCTTGGGGATCTGTCCCTCAGCCGTGTTGCATACGATGACCGCATCGCAGCCGCTTGCAAACAGGTTCTCGATGCCGGTAACGACTTTTTCATCCTCAAAATCGTTTGCCGCATACTCAACGTCGCAGTCAAGCGCTTCCGCCGCAGAGTCGATCATCCTCTTCAGATCTTGTGCCAGAGGCATTGTGTAGTTAAAGAAGTTGACGCCGATTTTGATCCTCTCGCCGTCCGCCTTAGGCGCCGCACTGTCTTTTGCCGCCTCTACCGTAGCAGCCGCATCGTTTGATGCCGCCGAATCGCTCGGAGCAGCGCTCTGTGTAGCAGGTGCGCCGCACCCCACCACCATCGCTCCCAGTAATGCAACACACATTACAACCAACAAAATTTTTTTCATGTTCTTTCTCCTTTTCCCTCTTTATCTTTTTTTGTCTTTTTGACAAATTTCATTTTCTTTGAAAAACAGTAAAACAAATACACCGGCAGCCCGCCCTATCTTAAAAAAGCACCTGCCCTGTTGATGTCCATTCAATTTTTATTCCATGAGTTTCCCGGAAAATTGTACCGGTTTCCTTTGCTATATGTAACTTAACATTTTGCAATACATGTGTCAACGTGTTTTCAGCGATTTCAACGCAAACTTGTATTACTATAAGCTGATTTTATCCAAAAACTTGTACTATCTATTCCATATTTTTACATTTTTATATTATTTTTACTCGCAAACCTAAAAAATAATGACATCTTGTATCAGATCTGTCTTAATTTCTTATCACCACTTGTATCTTCTATATTTTTCGTGATAAAACGATACCGTTTCAGCAAGTGTTACAGATTTTCCGTCCATTTCTGTACTGTTTTATTGCGAAGTTGTATTTCTTTTGTCATGAAAACGCAAAAAACATCTCCGTTTTCTTATCCTAAAGCGGAGATGTTCCTTCCATCATCGGTCATGACAAAATTTCAAACAGCGGCGAGATACTCCTTAATCCCTTGTGCAACCGCCTGCGCGATCCGTTGCTGATAGTCGTCCTCCTGCAATTTCTTTTCTTCTTCCGGATTGGAAAAGAATCCACATTCTACGATAACACTCGCCTGATCGCCCGGGCGCAGCAGCTGATAATCCCCCGCGCACACCTCTCTCGGTTTATCCACCGTAAGCATTTCGTTGAGCGTCGCCTGTACATTTTGTGCCAACCCATACCCTTTTGCCGCATCGTCATGATAAAACACCTGCGGACCACGGGCACTGCTTCCTTTATCATAAAAATTCTGATGGATACTGACAAAAACATCCGCGTTCGCCTCTTTGATGATCGTCTCACGCTTTTCCATATCTGCGGTTTTCCTCTTTTGCGCAGACGGTTCATCCGCCGCCGCAATCGGCTCATCCGAGTCGCGCGTCATAATAATCTCATATCCTTCGTTTCGTAATATTTCTTTCAGCTTTTGCGCAATCTCAAGGTTCACTTCTTTTTCCAGCCGCCCGGTCGACACACCTTTTGTTCCTACATCTGTATCTCCATGTCCCGGATCGATGATCACTCTGACCCTCGCATCATCCGTTTGTACAATATCATTCATTAACCCCTGCTCCGTCTGTCCCTCCTGCGCGGCGCCGTCCGCCGCTCTGGAAATCTCCAACGGAATGGCGCGAAACAACGCAATACCCAATATAACCGCCAAACATACGACCATAAAACACAAAAAGCGTTTCGTCATCCGTCTTTTTCTTTTCCTTCTCATCACCGTTGCTCCGTATACCGCGCGCATATGCCCCTCCACCTTTTAAAAATCTTAAAATAAAAACCCCGTACCTATAAGATACGGGGCTTTCGCATACAATTATCATCTTACTTGCATCATTCTTGTAACGTTTACAAGTTTTTTTGCTACCTGATCTTGATCCCCACGATCTGCGAACCACGCGTTCCGACAACGATGGTATTTTCGAATACCGCCGGAGATGCCTCCACGTTTGCGCCGACGTTGATCTTGTCGTATACCTTTCCCGTGCGCCCGTCCAACAAAAATATATTTCCTTTGCTGTCGCACTGAACGATATACGCCGTGCCATCCTGCGCATAGACAGCCACCGGCGAGCTCCACGCATACGCCTTCATGTCAAACACCCAGCGTTCCTCGCCCGTCTTCTTGTCGAGCGCGACCAATACGCCGCTCGGCTTATACGGCATGCGCGCCACCGGTACGACCAGAAGATCAGAAATACTGCCCTTGCCAAGCACAGGCGTCGCCTGTACACCGCCGGACACACCGTACACAGTGTGTACGTCATACGGCTTTTCCCACACGATCTCGCCATTTATTGCGTTCATCTTAAAGATTGATATCTTTCCTGTATTCGTTTCGCTGCTCTTTTGCCAATGCAGCGACGGCGCGACGTACAGATATTTGCTGCCATCCGCCTCTTCTTCAAATACAGGCGAAGCATTGGTGTCGTCTTTCGTGTCCTGCGTCCAAATAAGCTGCATAGTATTAAGATCCATACACATCATGTTCCCGCCGTTATCCGCAATATACATATATTGCTTCCAGATCACAGCAGAATCTTCCATACCCCACCAAAAACTTTCTTCGCTTGTTCGGTCTGTTTGATAGGTCCATTTGACCATTTCCGTCGGATCGATGGAAAGCTTGCCCGTTTCGTTATCAAACTTTGTATTCAGCCTCATGGAATAAATAATTGCGTTTTCGCCGGGGTAAAATAGCGTGTCCGTCTGCGCGTGTACCAACGCGGAGCTATCATATCCATGAAAGATACGCGGCGAGAACGGGTCTTTCGCCCCAAGCTCGTACATTTTATCAAAATTCGTCAGACTGCAAAAAAACGCGCGCGCATAGCCTGCTTCGCCGTACGAATCGGGCAGCGAATCCCCCGCGCCCGCAAACAGCATCGGAATACCGCGCGGGTCGATCGCTCCCGCTCCCTTAAAGGGCAGTCCAAGCGTCAGCGTATCACGCGTTGGCGTACCGTCCTCGATGTCGATAAAATAAACGTTGCCGTCCATCGTCGCGTAGATCGCCTCGACAAGCCCCTCTTTTTCCTTTTTTTCCGGATAGAGGTTCATGACCTTGCGCGTCTTTTCGTCCCAACGCACGATCATCGGCTGTCCTGTCCAACCGCTTCCCGACCACACCGCCGACCCCTTGCCCTTGCTTAAATCGCTCTTTTCCAAAAAGCCCGTGGAGATATGCCAATAGTCCGGATCAAACTTTCGTTCCCTGATCACAGGCTTTCCATAGCTGGCTGTATCCCTGTAGTTATTGCCACGAAACGTAACAATGCCTTCAAGCTCGGTATATTCATCACCCGCACCGAAATTGACAGGCTTCTCCCGCACATAAGAATCCACGGGGACTTCTTTGCCGTCTACCGACAGCCTCGTCACAAAACCCATTTTTTCCGGCTTCGTGTTTTGTGTCGCGTACGGCTTTTTTGCGTCCGCGTCTTTTTGCGCCTCCGGGTGGTAGCTTGCCTGCATGCTTCCGAGCGTCCTTTTTCCATAACGACGATTTTTGACATATATCCCGCCCGCTATCATAAGAATGGCCAATAGTACCAAAACGATGATCCAAACCATATCCGTTTCCTGCCTTTATTCATATTATATCTTATTATATAATGAACCCTCCTAAAGTTCAAACGGATCGCTGCTCTGCCACATGCTTTTTCTTCCTATTTAATTAGAACTTTAATTGACATCACAAGTATTGTGCAGTAGTATTAATATGGTTTTGACAAAAAACTATAAATAAAATCAATAAGTATGCGGAATATTTACGGAGCGATCCTTTCTCGCACACTGATTTTGAGGGGGCAGTTTTTTGACGATTATTGCATTTTTGATTTTATTTCCTTTTGCGGCGGCGCTTGTGCTGGCATTCATGCGCAAAGGGACGCCTGTTCGCAGGGTGACCCTGTTCGTGTTCTGCGGCGTTATCATAGCCGCAGTTATTTATTTTGTGGCGCAAAGCCTTGCCGTAGGACATACCGTGTCCTATCTGGAGGAAACACATTCGCTTGATACGCTGATCCTTATTATCGAATGGCTGCTTATGGCTGTCATTTGCTATTACAGCTTCAAGCACCGCAAATACTACTGCGCTATTCTATCCGTTGTCCAGACACTGCTCATCACATGGCTGGAGCTCGGCGGACATAACAAGGTGGAACCTGCCGCGCATATTTTCTCAGACAATCTAACCATTATCATGTGTCTCATCATCGGCGTGGTCGGCTGTCTCATTTGCGTATACGCGATGGGTTACATGAAAGATTATAAAGCGCATCATTCCGAATACAAGGACAGGCGCTCGTTCTTCTTTGCCATGTTATTTGTATTTTTAGGCGCGATGTTTGGTCTCGTGTTTTCCAACAACCTCACATGGATGTATTTTTTCTGGGAGATCACAAGCATCTGTTCCTTTCTGCTCATCGGTTATAACAGGACGGAAGAAGCGATCAAAAATTCCTTTAAGGCACTGTGGATGAACTTGCTGGGAGGTCTTGGTTTTTGCGTTGCAATCATTTACTGCGCATTGCAGCTGCACATTGCCGATCTGCAAAGTCTTGTGCTGCTCGGCTCCAATGTTACATTCGCGATCATTCCGGTCATATTGCTTGCGTTTGCAGGGCTCACCAAAAGCGCGCAGCTTCCCTTTTCCGGCTGGCTTCTTGGCGCAATGGTCGCGCCCACGCCCACAAGCGCCCTGCTGCATTCCGCAACCATGGTAAAAGCGGGCGTCTTTTTATTGTTGCGCCTGTCCCCGGCCCTATATGGAAACCTCGGCGGGTTGCTTGTCACTACCATCGGTGGCTTTACGTTTTTTGTCACTTCTTTGCTTGCCATATCGCAAAGCGACGGCAAAAAAGTTCTCGCCTACTCCACCGTGTCAAACTTAGGACTCATCACGGCGTGCGCAGGCGTAGGGATGTACGAAGCTGTATGGGCGGGTATTTTACTGATGATCTTCCACGCGGTCTCGAAATCCTTAATGTTCCTGTCTGTTGGCGCGGTCGAAAACAGCCTCGGCAGCCGCAACATTGAAGATATGCACGGGCTGATCGTCAAGCTTCCTCGCCTTGCCTATGTGATGATCATCGGTATCGCGGGCATGTTCTTAGCCCCATTCGGTATGCTGATCTCCAAGTGGGCAGCGTTGAAGGCTTTTGTCGACTCCAATAGCATCCTGCTGGTAATTTTCTTGATCTTTGGCAGTGCTACCACGCTTTTTTACTGGACAAAATGGCTGGGAACGCTTGTTTCTATGCACCACAACTCCAAACCCATTCAAAACATCACCAAACCGAGCGAATGGTTCTCTTTGCTGTGCCACAGTGTGATCATGGTCGCCTTGTGCATCACGTTCCCGCTGCTGTCCACTTACTTTATTGAACCGTTTTTGTCCGGTATGTTCCATATCGTGCTGCCGCCTATCATCGGTCCCGGCAACCTGACCATCATGATCATGATGCTGGTATTGATGGCACTGTTGCCCATCGCCGTACGCTTTTTGCCCATCAGCAAAAAAAATACTGTCGTCACATCCTACATGGGCGGTATCAATACAGGCGACGACCGCAGTTTTACCGATTCATTTGGCAAGCCCAAACAAATGTACCTGACCAACTGGTATATGGGCAACCTGTTCGGCGAACATAAAATCTTAAATCTTTCGCTCGTATTATCCGCAGCGGCAACAGTCATATTAATGATTTTGGCGATCGGAGGTGCTGCGTGATGAACCTGCAAATCATAGTCATGCTTTTGTATATCATCCTTGCGCCCTTCTTAGGCGCTCTTTTGCAGGGCGTGGATCGAAAGATCACAGCGCGTATGCAGGGAAGGCAGGGTCCTCCTCTGTTACAACCATTTTACGACGTGAGCAAGCTGTTTCAAAAGCAATCCATCATTGTTAACCGCATACAGGATTTCCTTGTGATCGGTTATCTGCTCTTTATCGTATTCACGGGGGCACTCTTCTTCTGGGGCGGCGATATGCTTCTCGTGTTCTTCGCGCTGACTCTGGCGGAAATTTTCTTTATCATGTCTGCCAGCTCCACCAACTCTCCGTTCAGCGCGCTTGCGTCACAGCGCGAGCTACTGCAGACCATGACATATGAGCCAATGGTGCTTCTGGTGGCAATTGGTTTTTATATCGCGACGGGCAGCTTTGGAGTTGCGGATATCGTTGCAAGCGGTACGCCCGCAATCATGTATCTGCCGGGTATCTTTGGAGGATTCCTATATATCCTGACCATCAAGTTTCGCAAATCGCCGTTTGACCTGAGTACATCGCACCATGCCCATCAGGAGATGGTGAAAGGCCTTACAACAGAACTCTCCGGTAACATTCTGGGTATTGTAGAAATCGCCCATTGGTATGAAAACATTTTTCTTCTTGGCGTTGTTGGTCTGTTTATTGTCTATAGCCCTTGGTGGAGCATCCTGATCGCCATTGTCGTATGCGCCGCCGCGTACTTCTTAGAAATACTCATTGATAACGTGTTCCCGCGCGTCAAGTGGCAAAGCATGTTAAAATCCGCATGGCTTGTAACGCTGATCGCAGGATGTACAAATTTAATGATCCTTGCGCTTGTAAAATAGCGCGATCCATAAAAAGAGGTAAAAACAATGTCCAAAATTTCAAAATCTCCGTGGCTGCTGCATTACGACGGTTCGAGCTGCAACGGCTGCGATATCGAGGTCCTTGCCTGCCTGACCCCTGTCTATGATGTGGAACGGTTTGGCGTGATCAATACAGGAAATCCCAAGCATGCGGATATCTTTCTGATCACCGGCGGCATCAACGATCAAAACAGACCGGTTGTTGAACAGATATACGCTCAAATGCCCTCCCCGAAGGTCGTGGTTGCGGTAGGTATCTGCGCCTATAATGGCGGGATCTTTAAAGAGTGCTATAATATTGTCGGCGGGGTAGATACCACCATCCCTGTGGATATTTACGTTCCCGGTTGTGCCGCGCGTCCGGAGGCGATCATCGACGGAGTCATCCAAGCCGTCGCCCTGCTTGATACAAAACGTGCCGTCCTGCAACAACAAGAGAGGGAATCATAACATGAAAGAAAAAATATCGAATATCGGACCGGGAAGTCTCGTTTCCGAGGCACTGAACTTAAAATACGACGGTTACCGTCTGGTGCAGATTTGCGCCACTAAAATAGAAAGCGGTTACGAGCTGACATATACCTTTGCCAGGGAATACGAACTCAAAAACCTGCGGTTGCACATCAGCCCGGGTACAGAGGTCATCAGCATCAGCAATATTTTCGAGCCTGCTTTTTTGTATGAAAACGAAATTCAGGATTTGTTTGGGATCCGCGTCAAAATGATGACACTCGATTATGAGGGGAATTTTTATCGGATCAACAGTAAAACGCCTTTTAAGTAGGAGGAACGAACAGAATGCCAAAACGCAGCATCGTACCCTTTGGTCCACAGCATCCGGTCTTGCCGGAGCCGATCCATCTGGATCTCGTGCTGGAGGATGAAACGGTCATAGAAGCGATCCCCTCCATTGGTTTTATCCATCGTGGACTTGAAAAGCTGGTGGAGAAAAAAGATTTTCAGGAATATGTATATGTCGCAGAGCGTATCTGCGGGATTTGCAGCTTTATGCACGGCATGAATTATTGCGAGTCTGTTGAGCGCCTTATGGGGATCGAGCTTCCCGCGCGCGCCAACTATTTGCGCACCATCTGGTGCGAACTGTCGCGTATGCACAGCCACCTGCTATGGCTTGGTCTTCTCGCGGACGCGTTCGGTTTTGAAAGCCTGTTCATGCAGTCGTGGCGACTGCGCGAAAAGATACTCGATATGCTTGAATATTCCACAGGCGGACGCATTATCTTCTCCGTCAACAAAGTCGGCGGACAGCGCAAAGATATGGACAGCGACATGCTTCGCCGGTTTCTTACGGTTATTGCAGAAATCGAAGCAGAGTTAACGACGCTTTCGCGTACGTTCCTTGACGATTATGCCGTTTGCAGCCGCTTAAAGGACATAGGCTTTCTAACCAAGCAGCAAGCGCACGATCTTGGTATCGTCGGTCCGTTTATGCGCGCGAGTGGCATTGCGATCGATACGCGCAAGCTCGGTTATGCCGCCTACCCCGATCTGGATTTCGAACCCATCACAAGTGAGGTGGGCGATAGTTACGCGCGGTGCGACGTACGCATCCGTGAAATATTCCAGTCCATAGACCTCATAAGGCAGGCTATATCCAAAATTCCGGACGGTGAAGTTGCTGTACCCGTCAAAGGTTTCCCCGAGGGAGAATATATGATGCGCGTCGAGCAGCCGCGCGGCGAAGAAATTTTTTACATCAAAGGCAACGGCACCAAATTCTTGGATCGCGTACGCGTGCGTACGCCCACCTTTGCCAACCTGCCCGGTCTGATCGAAACGTTAAAGGGCTGCCAGCTTGCGGATGTGCCCATCTTGATCCTAACCATCGATCCGTGCATAAGCTGTACTGAGAGGTAAGTACTATGAACATCATGAACTTTACAAAAACAGCGATGCGCAATCTGTTCAGCAAGCCGGCGACGCGCAACTATCCCGCTGTGCCGCGCGTCTATCCCGAACGTACCCGCGGGCATATCGGTATTGATATTGATGTTTGCATCTTCTGCAGCATGTGCGCAAAGAAGTGTCCTACAGATGCTATTACAGTTGATCGTGCCGAGAAAAACTGGACGATCGAGCGTCTGTGCTGCATTCAGTGCGGAAGCTGCGTGGAGGTATGCCCCAAAAAATGCCTGCATATGCTAACCGCGTATACACAACCCACAGGACAAAAATACAAAGATAGTTTTGTGCAGCAAGCGCCCCAAGAGGACGCCACGCCGCAAACGGAAGAAAGGAAATGATCATGCACGAATATCACGAAGCGATCCATATCATAGAACATGCGATCGACGAAGCAAAAGAAAAAGGATATGCCAAGGTAACCCAGATCAATCTGGTAATCGGCGAGAGCTCAGGATTTGCGGGCGAAAGTATCGCGATGCACTTTGAAGAAGCAGCGCAGGGTACGATATGCGAGGGCGCTGAAATTTCCGTGCGTCCGGTCAAAACCATGCTTCGCTGCCCCCATTGCCGCGAGTTGTTCGTGCGCAAGCCGTTTCATTTCGAGTGCCCGCATTGCAATACGCCGGGCGAACCAAGCGAGATCGGTAAAGAAATGGCAATCGACAGCATCAAAGGAGAGTAACCCATGACGCTTTCCATCACGATACGCGGCATGGTGCAGGGTATCGGGTTTCGCCCTTTTGTTGCACGGCTTGCAGAAGAGCTGCACATCACAGGCAGCGTGTGCAACAGCGGCGGTATTGTCAAAATTATTGCAACAGCCAATCAAGAGGCGATGGACATGTTTGTCCATCGCCTTGTGTCGCATCCCCCTTCCTTTGCAAAAATCATGAAAGTCCTCTCCACGCGCCTGCCCGAGCAGTCCTTTGAAGGGTTTCGTATCATCGAAAGCAATGCGGGCACAGCGGATATGCCTTTGGTTCCTGCCGATCTGCCTTTGTGCGAAACATGCCGCGCAGAACTTTTTGATCCGCAAAACAGGCGTTACCGCTATCCGTTTATCAGCTGCGCTTCCTGCGGACCTCGTTACAGCATAATCGAAACGCTGCCTTATGATCGCGAAACAACCACAATGAAAGACTTTCCCATGTGCTCCTCTTGCGCGCACGAATATACCGGCGACACACGCCGCCGTCATGCCCAGACGATCTCCTGTCACGATTGCGGTCCGCAGCTTATTCTGCGTGACAAAGCAGGTATCCACGAAAAGGACTCCGCTCTCACGCGTGCCATAGAACGTTTGCAATCCGGCGCAGTACTTGCAATCAAAGGGATCGGCGGCTATCAGTTCGCCTGCCTTCCGACCGACGAACAGGCAGTCAGACGTTTACGCCTATTAAAGGGACGCGACAAAAAGCCATTTGCCGTGATGTTTGCTGATATCCATTCCATTTGTGACGTGTGCCATGTGAGCGCAGAGGAAACGGATCTGCTTTTGTCTGCGCAACACCCAATCGTGCTGCTTGAAAAAACAAAGGATATTTTCTGTGCCTCGGTGAGCGGCGAAAGCGCCAAGCTGGGCGCGTTTTTACCATATACGCCATTACATCAGTTGCTGACAGACGCTTGCGGTCCACTCGTCATGACAAGCGGCAATCTGTCTTCTCAGCCCATCCTTACCGCCGACCGGGATATGCTTCGTTTATCGTCGCCCTATCTCGACGGTATTTTGTACAATACCCGTGAGATACGCGTACCTCTTGATGATTCCGTTGCGCGCGTAACGTGCGGCGACGTGCAGCTCATCCGGCGCAGCAGAGGTTATGTACCCCTGCCCCTATTCCTTCCATGCGAGCTTCCCTCTCCAACCTTTGCCGCAGGAGGCGATTTAAAAGCGTGTTTCTGCCTCGCGGCAAAAGACTATGCGTACCTCAGCCAATATCTCGGGGACATGCAACAGTACGGTGTACAGCAAAACTACCGCGACAGCCTCGCGCACATGAAACAGCTGTTTGAGATACATCCGCAGCTAGTCGTTTGCGACCTGCATCCCGCTTACCATTCCTCTGTCATCGCGCAAAACATAGCACGCGAACAAAACCTCCCGTTGCTGCGTGTACAGCATCACCACGCGCATATCCTGTCCGTCATGGCGGAACACGGTCTTTCTTCGTGTATTGGCGTCGCGTTTGACGGAACAGGCTATGGCACGGACGGCACGGTGTGGGGTAGTGAATTTCTGTTTTGCCATCAAAATCATATGCAGCGCGCGGGATACCTCGATCCCATTGCGCTCACAGGCGGGGACAGTATCGTGCAAGACGCAGGACTTAACGCATTGTGCCATTTATATGCCTGCGGTCTGAAAAGCGAGGACAGCCGTTTTGACACAGTTTCCGCCGCCCTCCGTTCGAACGTCAATGCCGTTTCCAGCTCAAGTATGGGACGGTTGTTCGATGCGGTAAGCGCGCTGCTTGACCTGAAATGTTATAATAGCTATGAAGGCGAATGCGCCATTGCGCTTGAACAGTGCGCATTACAGGCACAAAAGGAAGGCATCGCGCCGCATCCGCTTCCCTTGCGCGTTGCAAAAAAAAACGGCGCGTATATTATCGACCGCCTGCCGCTCCTCCGCGCGCTTATGCACGCCCGTAAAACAACAGATAGTCGCGCGCTTGCACTTGGCTTCCATAATGCCGTCGCACACGCGACGCTTGCCGTATGCCGCGCGATACGCGACAATACGGCTGAGTCCTGCGTGGCGCTTTCCGGCGGCGTGTTTGCCAACGAGCTATTGCTAAAAAAATGCGTTTTTCTTCTTGAGCAGGACGGTTTTTCAATAGCTGTCAATTCCGCCGTTCCGTGTAACGATGGCGGAATCTCGCTCGGTCAGGCATATTTTGCCGCCCTGAACGAAAAACAGTAAGAGGAGGATTTCTATGTGTGTTGCCACATCCGGCAAGGTCGTTTCCGTTGAAGGCACGACCGCCACAGTGGACTTTCGCGGAAACCTGATCACCGCGCGGACAGGGCTTGTATGTGTACAGTCGGGCGATTATGTGCTGGTACACGCGGGCTGTATCCTGCAAAAACTGAAGCAGGAGGAGCACGAGTCATTGGAAGAATTGTTTCAGGAGATTGAAAATCTATGACCGATATACAGAAAATCAAGAATTTTCTAAAAGAATACGACGGTCCGCCCGTACACCTGATGGAGGTGTGTGGTACGCATACCGCCGAAATTTCGCGCAACGGTATCCCCAATATGCTTTCCCCGCATATCCGGCTGATTTCCGGACCGGGCTGCCCTGTTTGTGTCACAGTCACAGAGTATGTTGACCGTCTGGTCTTTTTTGCCAAAAAGCCGGGACACGCAATCGTTTCGTTTGGCGATATGCTGCGTGTACCCGGTTCTGCGCAAAGCTTAAACGACGCGCGCGCCGAAGGCGGCGATATCCGGATGGTCTATTCTCCATTGGATATGCTTGCCCTTGCGCAGCAGGAGCCGGAAACGATATTCATCTTTGCCGCAGTCGGATTCGAAACGACGACCCCTGCCTATGCGCTCCTGCTTGAAGAGGCACAAACGCTTAGAATCTCTAATATTCGCCTGCTGAGCGCTCTTAAAACAATGCCCGCCGCAATTGACCGGGTATGCAGATCGGGCGGGGTCGACGGCTTCCTTGCCCCCGGCAACGTCAGCGTCATCACAGGCAGCGACGCATATTCCGGCTTATCCCAAACCTACGGCATCCCCTTCGCGGTCGCGGGATTTCAAGGCGAAAGCCTGCTTAGCGCAATCTATGCGCTGGTCAAACGGCGCGGGCAAGCGGATGTTCTCAATCTTTATCCTTCCGCCGTCACCGCGCAGGGAAACAAAGCAGCGCAAGATATGATCGCGAAATATTTTGAACCGTGCGACGCTTGTTGGCGCGGTATGGGAATCATACCCGCCTCCGGCATGATACTGCGCAAAGAATATGCGCAGTACGATGCGGGTAGCGCGGGGCTTATCCACGACCATATCAATACACATTGCCGCTGTGCACAAGTGCTGACCGGTCAAGCGTCGCCCTCCCAATGTCCATCTTTCGGCAAAACCTGCACCCCCCATGCCCCGCGCGGCGCTTGCATGGTTTCTGCCGAAGGTAGCTGCTATCAATATTTTATCAATCATAGGGGATCCTAATCATGAAGATCACAATGGCTCACGGCAGCGGAGGCCGAACGACCTCTCGCCTGATCGACGAAGTTTTTGCAAAAACGTTCAATGACCCGGTACTGTCGCGTATGGAGGACGCTGCTGTCGTTACCGGCGCTGCGCGCCTTGCTTTTACGACAGATAGTTTTGTGGTAACGCCACCCTTTTTTCCGGGCGGCGATATCGGTAAGCTGTGCATATGCGGTACGGTAAACGACCTGCTGATGAGCGGCGCGACACCTAAATATCTGACCTGCGGCTTTATTCTCGAGCAGGGCACAGACATCGAAGACCTGCAGAAAATCGCGCGATCGATGGCGCATACCGCGCGTGAAGCAGGTATACATATCGTTGCGGGAGACACCAAGGTCGTTGAAGGCAATGGCAATATATACATCAATACCGCCGGTGTCGGTTTTGTTCCGGACGGACGAAATATCAGCGCGTCACATTGCGGCAAGGGCGATGTTATCCTATTGTCCGGCAATCTCGGAGACCATCACGCGGCAATTTTGAGCGCGCGTATGAACATCCAAAATGATATTAAAAGCGACTGTGCCCCTCTGGGTGATATGGTGGGCAACTTGCTTGAAGCAGGCGTGGACATAAAATCCATGCGCGACGTAACGCGCGGCGGGCTCGCGACCGTACTCAACGAATTCGCGCGCGCCTCACACTGCCGTATCGCGCTCAACGATCCGGATGTCCCCGTTTCAGACGAGGTGCAGGCCTTATGCGCAATATTGGGGCTTGATCCCTACACCATGGGCAACGAGGGAAAGATGGTCGCTGTGGTCGCCCAAAAAGACGCACAGCGCGCGCTATCCATTCTTCGCAATAGTAAATACGGCGAAAACGCGCGTATCATCGGTAACGTCGAAGGCAAACAAGACCCCGTCGTCCTGCTCCATACAGCAATAGGCGGCACGCGCGTATTAAACGAACTGATCGGCGAGGGGCTGCCTCGCATTTGTTAAAATGAACGCTCGTTCATTAAAATCATATAGGAGAACTACTACATAATATGACTCAAGTACAGGCTTTTTTTGACAAACTCGCACCCGCGTGGGATCAGTACAATCAAGAGGACAGTGACAAACTGCGCTCCATGCTTTACACAGCGGGGCTTGATAAAAACGCGCGCATTTTGGATATCGGTTGCGGTACGGGTATCCTGTTTCCTTATTTGCTGGAATACGCCCCCACGCATATCGACGCCGTCGATGTATCCTCGCGCATGGTCAAAATCGCGCAAAAAAAGAACACAGATTCACGTATCCATGTGCATCATGCTGACTTTTATGACCTCAGTGAAAATGTCCGCTATCATGCGGCAATCATTTACAATGCTTATCCGCACTTTCTAAACAAACTATTGTTTGTGGAAAAGCTATATCAACTGCTCACTCCCGGCGGACGCTTTATCCTCATGCACGGCAGCGGGCGCAAAACGATCAATGGCGTCCATCACGGGCGCAATGCCTCAGCAGTATCCGTTCCCTTGCGCTCGTGCGCACAAGAGGCTGAAACCTTTTCTCAATATTTCGACATTGATGTCAGCATAGATACTGCCGAGTGCTATCTGCTTTCCGGCAGGGCAAAAGATAACATATAAAATCAACTAAGCCGATGACATCGACAGCCGCTCAATCATCAAGCGGCAGCATAACCGCTTGCCCTGTTTCGCTGGATCGATCTGCCGCGGCAATGATTTCCTGCGTTTTACAAGCATCTTGTACCGTGCAATTTGTTTCTTTGTTATGTAAGATGCATTCGACCAAATGCGCCGCCTGTTCGGGAAATGGATGATGCGATACTTCGGCGCTGTTTGGCAGTGTAACCGGCAAACGCAAATAGTCACGTTGTTTTTCAATCATATCCGGCGACCATATCCGATCATTATACATCGTCCCTTTTGTTCCACATAACCGTACGTTAAAAACATAGGGAGATATAAAATCATAACTGCTGCCTATCTTTCCGATAGAGCCGTCTTCAAACGTCAAAAGAACCGCTATCGTGCCGTCAAATTCAAAATCATCCCGTATTCTGCACGACTGTGCATAAACCGAAACCACTTCCCTGTTCATAAACCACCGCATCGCATCCACTGCGTGACAACCGCCCGCAAGAAGAGAACTTCCACCTACTGCTTTCGTGCGATTCCACTCATAACACGGAATATCATCCGTCACGCGGTGAAAATAATCGAGTTCCGCATATCGAATGTCCCCCAAAAAATTCTCTTGTATTTTTTTTGCCGTTACAAACAAGGGGTTAAAGTGAAGCACATACCCCACCAAGCTTTTGACCCCCGCCTTTTGAACCTCGTGGGCAACACGGCGAGAATCTTCCATCGTCAAGGCAAGTGGTTTTTCGATCAGCAAATGTTTTTTTGCGCGCGCCGCGCAAATCGCCTGTTCGGCATGCAGATGATTTGGCGTACAAATAACCACAATGTCGACACGCGGATCACTAAGTGCTTCTTGATAGTCGGTATAAATCATACATTTTCCTTCCTGATTACATTCCCGGCTAACGCTATGCGCCTTCTCCGCAGTGCGCGACATGATCGCGACTACCTCCGCATCAGGATTATTTTCAAATGCCCTAATATGCGCTTGCGATACCCATCCTGCTCCTACGATCAAAACTCCCAACTTCCGCATTTGCCTTCTCCTTTTTCAAAAACAGCGTCATTACAATCTTCCGAAGATTCCTTCCATGGCATAATAGCAATCGTCAAAAAGCTTTTTCAGCGGCTCATACGCCTTCTGTGACACATGATCCGGCAAATATTCTTTTTTGATTCCCAAGAAACGTTCCACCTCACCAAATCCATCATAAAGCCCCGCTCCCACTCCGCCGATCACAGCCGCACCCATTGATCCCGCTTCTTCGATCAATACCGGCAAGCGAACAGGCATATCAAAAACATCCGCCATTATCTGGCACCATACCGGGTTTTTCGCCCCACCCCCCACGACAACGATCTCACGGATATCGACTAAGCTTTTTAAAACATTGAGTATGATATCAAGATTGAACGCCACTCCTTCAAGCACGCTACGCAAAACATCTCCTCTTGTGTTTTCCGGCTTGATCCCTACCAGCATACCTTTTGCTTCATTATTCCACCTTGGCGCCCT
>CAZBSH010000013.1:0-47546 GCA_964494645.1 uncultured Christensenella sp.
CCTCTCCGCCAAATGAAAAAGTTCACGCCAACAGCGTGGGCTTTTTTATTTGATAAAGAGAATGAGAACACACGTGGGTTCATGCAAGACAAGTCCGCAGGACGAAGTCGCGCTATCCCACCCTCTCCGCCAAATGAAAAAGTTCACGCCAACAGCGTGGGCTTTTTTATTTGATAAAGAGAATGAGAACACACGTGGGTTCATGCAAGACAAGTCCGCAGGACGAAGTCGCGCTATCCCACCCTCTCCGCCAAATGAAAAAGTTCACGCCAACAGCGTGGGCTTTTTTATTTGATAAAGAGAATGAGAACACACGTGGGTTCATGCAAGACAAGTCCGCAGGACGAAGTCGCGCTATCCCACCCTCTCCGCCAAATGAAAAAGTCCATACTTTGTATGGGCTTTTTATTATGCGTTGTGGAGGAGAAATCGAGCCCACGGGAGCAGCGCAGCGGCTCTGTTTTGACGATACAGCAACAATACCCAGTTTTGGTCGTAACTAAGTGCAGGAGAGGTGAGGGTCGCTCTGGTATGGTAAAACAAAAAGCGCTAAAAAAGGCAAAGGAAGTGAAGAATATGTTTAAATCCGCTATGTGGCAAAAACAGGCAAAGATCGTTGAAACGATATTGGGTAACGCTCCCTCTTTTGATAAGGAATTTCGTCTGCCGCCGGAAGAATTTACGAGCCGGCAAAAAAAAGTATGGGAAATGCTGCAAAAAGAGGGCTTTGACTGCGGCATTGTTTATTCTGACGAGCATTACTGTGGAGATGTTCCCTATCTGGGAGGGAACAACAATATCATTGTAGAACCGATCGCAGGCGTGATCGGCAAAGAAGGATTTGTTTTTCTGGCGGCGCTTGAGAGCGGTATCGTTTGTGAACAATTTTCTGAGAGATCCGGTGGGAAAATATTCCGTACAGACCTTTTCAAAGCGGACTATGGCGATAATTATCCGACAGGGGTCATTCATCCGCACGAGGCAATCGAGGCAGCCTGCGGGACGAAACCCTCAAACATCGCGTTCCTGACGACACGTGCGATTTTGCCTGTAACGCTTTATGATATGGCGGCTGCGTATGTGGGAAAAGAGAATATCGGCGATCGTTCGCAGGAGTATTATGCGATCAAATATAACAAATCGGCGCCGGAGTTAAAATTGACAGAAGAAGCGGCGCTTATCACGGATGTTATGCTGGAAGGAATGCTGAGTGTTCTTGCGCCCGGAATGTATGAAACGCAGATCGCTGCGTGGGGGGCGTTGATCGCGCACGAGTTGGGCGTGGAGGAGCTTGCGTATCCGGTGATGGTTACCTCGGGCAAAAATAACTGGACACTTGTGGGAAAGGCATCCAACAGGATGATTCGCGAGGGGGATATTGTACATGTGGGTGCGGGTGCAAAACGTGATGGACTGAGCGGCTCTACCCGTATGTCTGTGATGTGTGTCAAGGACAAATCTCAGTTGACGGAAGAATATAAAAAGAACATGGCTTTTTTGGAAGACGCATTTACGTATTCTGTTGATAAATTTGAGGAAATAGCAAAGAACGACCTTAACGGATGTGAGCATGAGCGGGCGATGGTAGAATACTATAACAGTCGCGCTGCGGAGTTCGTGGGAGTGGACGGCAAACCGATTGAAAACTTTGCGCGTCTGAAAGGCTATGCGACAATGCATAACACCGGATACACAGAATGCCAGGAGTTTTACGGTTCGTTGACGGATGACTATCAGGGTAAACTGCCGCAGAATATGGCGTTCATGATGGATGCGGGGCTACAGGGGTTTGATAAAAACTGGGATGATGTCGTGATGGACTGGGAATACATCGTTATCGAAAAAACATTGGGCAAGACCGGCAAAGATGTACACATGTTCAATAAACTTCCGCTTAATGTACAGCATTTTGTGGGCAGGGGATTCTAACGGTCAAAATAAATATTGTATGCTTCTCGGTCACCGATGATAATGTATTGATCGTTGAAGGTCTCTTCCGTTCGCTCGGTTTTATGCTTGACGACCCGGTGTTTTTCGCGGAAGGCGGCAGGGGTGCATCCATATTCTTCGGCAAAAGCGCGGCAAAGATAACGGTAGTCGGAAAAGCCGCTTTCAATGCAAATGTCCAGTTTCTTTTTATCTGTGCGCAGCAGCAGGTCTACGGCTTTTTCCAGCCGGAGGCGGCGCACATATTGCCGGAAAGATAAGCCGAGGTGTTTGCGGATGAAGTGAGAGGTGTAATGCTTGCTTAATCCCTCCCGGATGGCGATATCGTCTAAAGTGATGCCATACGCATATTGGTCATGGATAGCGGTGGTGATGCGATCGAGGCGTTGTAAGTTACGATTATCGGCGATCCTGCGTTCTTCACTGACGATCTCATGAGGAACATGGCGTACGACGGTGTGTACAAGAAGGTTGACGAGCCCCATGACTTCCAGCTGGTATCCTTCCTCTTTATGTGCGATACACCTGAAAATATCCGCGATATGTCCGGTAACGGAGTGAAAACGGTCGTCGCTCCTTTGAAGATGACGGTCGTAAAAACGATAGGAAGATATCTCGGGATAATAGGATTGAAAGTGGCGAAGCGGTATCTGCAAGATCAGGATATCATTCGCCACTCCTGTTTTTTGGAAACAATGCAGCTCGTTTGCGTTGACGATAAAGATGTCGTCCTGCTGGAGTGTGATGCTTTCGCTTTCCATGTGCATGATAACAGGTCCATCCACTACGTGTACAAATTCAAGCTCTTTATGCCAATGAAAATGCATTTTTCCGACACCGATCACACGCGTAATATGTGCTTCGATGTCAAGACCATTGATCAGCTTGACAACTTCGTATTCTTTTTTACGCACGATCGTTTTCATGGAATATCCCCGTTTTTTTATAGGATTGCCGCGGATATGCTTTTCTTCGGCAGTCTATTATTATGCAAAAAGTGTAACATACTTCATGGAACATGGAAAGAGAGCAAAGCCCTATTTTAATACGAAAATACGACAAATGGTTTGTATGATGACGCTTTACAACAAGGATTAAGTTGATTATACTAAAGAAAACAGACAACGAGGGATTTTGGCGGTAAATGGACAAAGCAAAAGTGTTTTGGAAAGTCTTTAAAAATTTTATGATCGCGATTGCTTGTGGTGCTTTTGTATTTCTGTCCGCGGGATGCGGCGGTAATGTACAGCCGGATGCTGCTTCAGGCGCGGATACGGCAGATACGGCGGCAGCCGTACGGAATGCGAAAGCTTCTGTTTTGGTACCCGAAGCGCCGGGAACAGAGACGCTGGGAAATGAGAAGGTGACCATTGATGTGTCGAATGTGGCGCAGGGCTATGCGTCTGTCACCTATACGGGTGACAATGACCAGGTAAAATTACAGATATCGTGTGACGGCGGAGAAAAATATACATATAATTTGCAAAAGGGTGTGGCGGATGTTTTTCCGCTTACGCAAGGCAATGGGAAATACCGGTTTGAAGTACTTGAAAATATATCGGGGGATCAATATCAACAGCTTTTTACCGGGGAGAAAGATGTACAGTTGGAAAGCGAGTTTCTGCCGTTTTTGTATCCTAACCAGTATGTGAAGTTCCTGTCGCAGAGCGTTGCGGTCGCCCAGGGCGAGCAGCTTGCGCAGGGAGCGGCGGATGATCTCGCGCTGGTAGAAAAAATATATAACTATGTCGTAGAAAATGTAAGCTATGACTATGAAAAGGCAGATACTGTGGAAAGTGGTTATTTGCCTGATGTGGACGACACACTGCAAACCAAAAAAGGCATCTGCTTTGATTATGCTGCGCTGATGACGGCGATGCTGCGCTCGCAGCGCATTCCGACGCGGCTGGTGATAGGCTATGTAGGAGAGCTTTACCATGCGTGGATCAGCGTGTATATTGAAGGAGAAGGCTGGATCGATAATATTATCTACTTCGACGGTACGCAATGGACAAGGATGGATCCTACGCTTGCTTCGACAAATGGGCAAGCGAAAGAATATACGGGGGATGGCAACGAATATCATGAAATGTACACATACTAAGGATAATAGCAGACTTCCTGATGCGGAGGTAGCTGTTTTTTGTGAGCAGCTTGCATATATGGTCAAAGCGGGTATTTCTCTGCAGGAAGGGCTGATGCTGCTGTTGGAGGACAATCGGAGTACCGAAGGGCAACGCATTATTACATTGCTGCTTGATACGGTGGAGATGGGGGGGACGCTTTCGTATGCGTTAGAGCAAACAAAAGCTTTTCCGCAATATATGATCAGGATGGTTGGTATCGGCGAAGAGTCGGGCAAACTGGAAGAAGTGTTGGAGTCTTTGTGCGCCTATTATGAAAGGCAGGAAACAGTTGCTAAAAATATACGCGGAGCGGTGACGTATCCGCTTGTAATGATCGCGATGATGATCGCGGTAATTTTGGTGGTGATCGTTCAGGTGCTTCCTGTGTTTGCGGGGGTCTTTGAGCAACTGGGAAGCGAGATGTCGGGGTTGGTCGTCGGGATCATGCAGTTTGGCGAAACGGTGAGCCGGTATGTGGTAGTGATCGTGATCGTAGTGGCGGCGGTCATTGCGCTTTATTTTATCCTGCGGCGTACGCAGGGAGGCAAACGTTTTCTTGCCGCTATGCGTGAGAAAATATTCAGAAAAACGTCGCTGGCAGTTTCCTCCGGGCGTTTTGCGTCCGCAATGGCGCTGATGCTGGGCAGCGGAATGGATGTTGACCAGTCTCTTGATATGGCGCTTGATCTGATCGACAATGGAAATACACGTAAAAAAATATTTGAGATAAAAGAGCGCATCGCGCAGGGAAGCGCGTTTTCGGAAGCAATTGTAGATGTGGGGCTGTTTTCCGGTCTGTATGGGCGTATGATTGCCGTTGGGTTCAAAACCGGAACGATGCCCTCTGTGATGCAGCGTATCGCGCGTCATTATGAAGAAGAGGCGGACAGGCGGGTGGGCAGTATTTTATCCGCACTTGAGCCTACGTTGGTTGCGGTGTTGTCATTGATCGTTGGGTTGATACTGCTTTCGGTTATGGTTCCGCTGATGGGCGTAATGTCTGCGATCGGCTGATAAGGAGTGCGGATTGAGAGGAAAAGTTTTTACAAGCGAAAAAAAACGCAGCCTTTCGGCAATGCGCATATTGGTTCCGGTGCTGGTATTTGTACTGATTGCCGCGCTCGTGATCGCGGGTGTGAGCAATGTTTCCGCCGCTGAAGGTACGGAACGGTTGAAGGCAATGGAGCAGGCGGTGCGGCGCAGCGTCGTACAATGCTATGCTATTGAGGGACGGTATCCTAAAAACCTTGCGTATCTTGTTGAAAATTATGGTCTGATACTCAATGAAGGGCAATTTGTTTATCACTATGAACGGCTGGGGGATAATCTGATGCCGGATATTTTTGTATTTCCCGCAAAATGAGGGGCAAGGGGCGTTTATGAAGAAAAAACAGCATGTCACGGACATCATATTTATATTATCGCTTTTTTGCGCGTTTGCGGTTACGGCGCTTTTTGTGGTGGTGTTGGGCGCGAACGTATACAAGGGGATATCCGCAGATATGACGACCAATTACAACGCGCGCACATCAGTTGTGTATGTGAGTGAAAAGGTACGCCAAAATGATATGGCGGGCGATATTGGGGTGCGTGCGCTCGGCGATAGTGACGCGCTTGTGCTCGTGCAGGATGTGCGGGGAGCGAAGTATGAAACGTGGATATATGCGGCGGACGGGGCACTTCGGGAGGTCACTGTAGCGTCGGGCACGCAGGTGCGCGCAGGCGACGGACAAGAGATCATGGAGCTTGATCAGCTTGTTTTGCGGCAGGAAAATGAGAGTTTGATCGGCATCGTAGCAACGGACACAAACGGTAATGTGTTTGAAAGCGCGGTCAGTTATCGCAGTACAGAAAGCGGGAATAAATAGATGCAGCAATCGAAGAGCAAATTGTTTTTGATCGAATTGATCATTATTATATTATTTTTTGCGATTGCGAGCGCAGTATGCATGAATATTTTCGCGCGTGGAAAGCTTTATAGTGATCAGAGTACGCAAACGACGATGGCAGCGTTGCTGTGCCAGCAAGTCGCGGAAACATTTAAAGGAACGAACGGCGACGAGCACGCGTTGGCACAGCAGTTGGGGGCGACGGACAAGGACGGGAGGCTGGTGGTGGAATATGATGAAGCGTTTACACCTGCGGCAAGCGATACCGTTTACCGTATGGAGATCGTGTTTTCAGAGAAGAACGGCGTGAAGGAAGCGGATATTATGTTGAAAAAGGGGAATAAGATGCTTTATTCCCTGCAGGCGGCACAGTATATGGGGATGCAGGGAATATGAACGGAAAACAAAACGGTTTTAGCATCGGAATAGGCGGAATCTCAATCCTTGCGGTGTTTGTGGTATTGTGTTTAACATCACTGGCGACACTGTCGTTTACGACGGCACAGGCAGACCTTCGTCTGGCGGAAAAAACAGCGGAAGCGCAACAGCAATATTATGCCGCAGATACACAGGCGGAATATATGCTGGCGGATATTCTGACGCAGGCGGAAGGAAAAAGCGGCTATGAGACCGAATTAGTGAAAAAGGGATACGCCGTGATGCAAAAAGACGGTGGGGCAATCATAGAATATACGGTAGATGCCGGAAAAAATAAAGAACTGTATGTACGGATCAAAATTGCGCTCGATGGGAGTGGCATACCAACAGGTGAATGGACAAAGGAAAGCTGGCAGACACGAATGAAAGAGGACACAAATAGCGGTGATGATACGCTGCGTGTGTTGAAATAGGAAAGGGGAGCCGAATGGAGGCGGAACAAATTTTAAGGGAGGCAACAGGTCTCAAAGCATCAGATGTTTTTATTGTGGTAGGGAGACCGGTTTCATATAAAATCAATAACCGGATCGAATGCCAAGGCGAAGGCTGGCTGACGCCCGACGATACCGAGCGTATCGTACGAGAGATATATGCTCTTGGGCAGCGGAGTCCGGATTGTGTGCTTGCGGCGGGTGACGACGATTTTTCTTTTTCGCTTGCGGGGGTATCGCGTTACCGCGTAAGTGTGTATCGTCAGAGGGGATCGCTTGCGGCGGTGGTTCGCGTGATTGCTTTTGATTTGCCCGATCCAACGGAATTAAGTATTCCGGAGGTGATATTGAACCTTGGAAGTCGTCCCAAAGGGCTTATATTGGTCACGGGACCTGCGGGGAGCGGAAAGTCTACCACGTTGGCGTGCATGATAGACCGCATCAATAAGACGCGAAACAGTCATGTGGTGACGCTTGAAGATCCGATCGAATACCTTCACAGGCATAATAAAAGTATCATTAGCCAGCGAGAGATATCAACAGATACGGACAGCTATTCGGTGGCACTGCGCGCTGCCCTCAGGCAGGCGCCGGATGTCATATTACTGGGTGAAATGCGTGATCATGAGACGATCAGTGTGGCAATGACAGCGGCGGAAACGGGGCATTTGGTGATTTCTACATTGCATACGTTGGGCGCGGTCAACACGATCGACAGGATCGTTGATGTATTTCCGTCCAGCCAACAAGGTCAGATACGCGTACAGCTTTCTATGGTGCTGCAAGCTGTCGTGTCGCAGCAACTTTTGAAGAGGACGGACGGCGGGATTGCGCCGGCGTTCGAGATCATGATGTGTAACACAGCGATCCGGAACATGATACGCGAAGCAAAAACACACCAGATAGAAACGGCGATCTTTTCCTCTGCGGCGGAAGGGATGGTTACGATGGACGCAAGCCTTCTTAAGTTGTGCGAGAACGGTACGATCCCGCCGGAGGAGGCGATTACGCATAGTATGCAGCCGGATGTGATGAAAAAGAAGCTGGGATTATAACGGCAGGGAAAACGAAAATACATAATATGGAAGAAATATAGGATACGTTACAAGAAAAGTCTTATATTATAGTATTTTGCAAGGGAACGGAAGAGATATGAAAGAGAAGGCACTGAAGGTTGAAATGTTCGGCGCGTTCCAGGTTTTTTATGGAGGAGAGCCTGTCATTACAAAAGAAAGCAGAAGCAGCAAAGTATTGACGTTGTTTCAGTATTTGTTATGCAACAGGAACAGGATGATCCCGCAGGACGAATTGATCCATATCCTGTTAAACGATGAGGAATGCGAGAACCCGATAGGCACGCTCAAGAACCTCATATATCGTTTGCGCAAACTGTTGGAGTCCCGTAATGTGGATAGGGAGTGCATCGGCTATCAGCGGGGAGCATACGGTTTTACGGGCGATATGCCGATTGTGATCGATCAAGAAGTTTTTTTGGATATGGTGCAGCAGGTCACAAGCGGAAAGCTTACGGACGAGAATGCGTTTGAAAAATGCATGGAGGCAGTTGACCTTTATAAAACAGGCTTTTTATCCAAGGCAATGGGGGAACCGTGGGTTATGGGGATCGCGGTACAGCTGCAGGACAAATATTGTGATTGCTTCAGAACGGCGTATCGCATTGCGACATGTGCGAAGGGTTATGATAAGCTGGTCGATAAGTTGTGCGACGCGGTGAAAGTTTATCCTTATGAGGAAGACCTGACACTGATGTATATCAAGTGTTTGTATGAATTGAATCATGTCAAAGAGGCGATGGAAGTATACGAAACGACGATTACGCGTTTGTTTGATGATCTGGGAATCGGACCTTCAGAAAATATGAAGGCAATGTTCGGGCATATTTCGGGCAGCAAGAAAGAAGTGAATCTGTCGATTGATGAAGTGCGCAAAGAGATCAAGGAAACAGAATATGAGAACGGCGCGTTTTACTGTAATCTGGAGGTGTTTGAAAGCTTGTACCGTTTTGTGGTCAGGCATATGGAACGCAGCGGACAATCAGTGTTTTTGATGCTTTGTACCATTACGGATTTAAACGGGTCCAAGCCCGAAAACAATGAAAAGACTAAAAAAATTATTGAGGATGTGCACAACGCGATCAAGGCTTCGCTGCGCCGGGGAGATGCCTATACGCGGTACAGTCCGTCACAGTATTTGATTATGTTGATGGAGATCAAGCAAGAAAACTGCAATGTCGTGGCAGACAGGCTGCGGTATAATTTTTATAAGTCCTCCAAACGTAATAACGAGATGCGCTTTGTATGTAAGAGCATATCAGCAGCGGATATGGATAATATTATGGTGAGTGACGCAGGGGCGGAAACGTCGTGGAAGGATGAAAAAAAGGAATAGGACAAAGAATATGTGACCACAACCGTGACTTTGATAGGATACAATAAAACGGAAAGTATAGAAATGGAGGATGATGAAGAGTGGATGTAAGCAAAGCGACGTTCGTCATCCAAATACAATGCAGGCAGAATGCCACTTGGCAGGGGCAGATCGTTTGGACAGAGAAAAAGCAAACGCAACAGTTCCGCAGTGAGCTTGAACTGATTAAGCTGATGGAAAGCGCGCTCGACAGCGGGGAAACAGAGATAGACGGAGAAGGATAGGACGGGAGGCGCATTTTGATGCACAATGTAATTACAGTATGCGTCGATCAAAACGAAGGACTGGATATTGCGGGAAGGATATACCATCGGTGTTTGCGTGAGCCGCAGACGTTTTTGGATATGAACCAGCTGCTCTTGAAGGTGGAAGAGGTCTTTGATACCGTGAAATATCCGGCGGCGGCAATGGAGCACAGGGTATTTGGCAAGCCCTCCAAAGAGCCGCAAAGAAAGAGGGAGCAGAGTATGGCAGAGACACACAGTGACCATAGTCCGGGAAAGAAAGCAACCTTTGTCGTGCAAGTACAATATCGGCAAAATGCTACATGGCAGGGGCAGGTCGTATGGTCTGAGAAAAACGAGACGAAAAATTTCAGAAGCGCGCTCGAGTTGATCAGGATGATCGACAGTGCCACGCGCACGGAAGATTGATCAATACGCATCAAAAAGAGAGCAACCTTACAAGGCTGCTCTCTTTTTTGATTTATTGTAACGGCAATATCGTATACCCTTGCGCGCGTATTTCGTCAATGAAATCGCCGAGGATTTGCGCATTGGTATCGGAGATTGCGTGCAGCAGATAAAGCGCGCCGGGGTGGATGTTCTTGGTGATTTTGGCAAGAGCGTCTGCGGGCGGCATTTGATCGGTCGGTTCGTAATCGTAATATGCAAAGCTCCAAAAGGCGGTCTTGTAACCGAGCATTTGCGTGAGCGCAAGCGTTTGTTCGGAATATTCGCCCATCGGTGGGCGGAACACCGTCATTTCTATGCCATAGGTATCGCGCATATACCGGTGCAGACCTACGATCTCGTCGCGCGCATCTTCTAAGGAAAGATCGGGCATGGAACGGTGCTTCATACTATGGTTGCCAATCACATGCCCTTCGGCGATCATGCGCTCAACAAGCGCGGGGTTGTCTCGAACATAAGAATAAGTCACGAAGAAAGTCGCTTTTTGATTTTTGACCTTCAATATATCAAGAATATCCCCGGTGCGTCCGTTTTCATAGCCTTCGTCAAACGTCATATAAAATTTTTGTTCTTCCGGCATAATAAACAATGCGTCATATTTTCCGAATTTTTGTTGCGCTTCAAGCGAGCCGGTGGGGCGGTTGAGTGCGTCTTTGTGGATCCCTTGTCCCCAACCGTCTTTTGTGCCATTGAGCTGCGTGAGCGCAGCATAATCGATGCTGATTTCTTCGATAGGCGTTTTTGTCGGCGTGGGCGACGGCGTCAAAGAAGGCGTGGGGCTGGGACTTGGCGTCGCCGTAGGTGTGGGAGAAGGGCTGGGAGATTGTGAAGGAGAGGGTGTGGGGTCGGGCGTTGCGGTTGTGAAAGGAGCGTGAGAAACGCTTGGCAACGGAGCAGCTTCTTGGGATGTACATGCTGAAAAGAGCGATGCGGCGAGTAATACAAAGGTCAATAGTGCAGACAAAGTACGTTTCATTTTTTACTCCTATCGGTTTTATAGTTTTTAGTATATCATATCAGGGTCAGCCAGTCATTGACCGATAAGGTATGGCAAGAAAGAAGGACACGCACAGGGCGTGTCCTTCGCTGTTTTTAAGATGTTATTATGTGTTTTTATTTTCGTTCGCATCATCCTGTATAGGCGATATGGGCGGCTGTTGTTGCGGCGGAGCTTGTGTGGGAGAAGGCGTTTGCTGCATAGGGGGAACCGGCTGCTGCGGATAAGGAGCGTATGGCGCATATGGTTGCCCGCCGCCCGGCTGCTGCGGAGGATAAAGGTAACGATTGTCGCCATTGCGCAGCGCAAACAGTACGAACGGTATGATGATACTGAATAAGATAGATAATACCAAGAGCACGGTCGCGCTCTCCGAATGCCAGTTGTAGACACGATATAATGAGATAAAGTAAAAGACCGCATATACAACAGAGACCGCAATTACAAGGAGCAAGAAGATGATATATACAGGCCAAAAGCTGCAAGCATAAGAGTTCAGCATGCCGAAAGATAGTACGATTGTCATAATAATTATCAAAGCAACCATGCCTGCAGTAAGCGCCAGAAGCAGGACGGCATAGTTTGTTTTTTTGTTCATATGCTGTGCGGCATAGGTATCGGCAAGTTTGCCGAGCACGTAGAGATACACAACCGGAATCCATGCGAGCCAAGGATTTTCCAGACCGCGACGCTTTGCCATGGTATATAGTCCCAGAGAAGAAAATATGTAAAAAACAGCGATCAGGATCACATAAAAAGCAAGCAATCCGCCGACGAAAAAGAAAGGTGCTCCATAAGAATAGCCTATGGATGATGTTGCCATAAGTTTTTCCTCCTAATATTTTTTAGATGTTGCTCTATGGTTAATATAACCGCTTTCATTTATTATAACACGTACCCATAAAAAAACCAGCGGTTTTGGTATACCGCCGGTTTTTAGAATATATGCTCAATCATGGAATTTTTGCAGGATTCCGATTGATTGGGATATTGTCTTTTCCTTGGCCTCGCTGCCATAGCGATCGACCTGATTTTTGTCTTTGGGACCGTGCGTCAGACATGCAGCGCCGCCGATACATCCGTCGATGCACGCCATTCCTTCAATGAAGTTGTTGGGCAACACGCCCTTAGAGGCTTTCAGTAAGGCGATCCGGCATTCTTCGATCCCGTTGCACGAAATGGGGTTATAGGCAAAATCTTCCTTGCCGTGCTCTTTGAGCGCCTGTCCGACTGCGGTCGCTACGCCGCCGCTTCGGGCAAAGATCCTGCCATAATAAGAGGCGTTGTCGAGCGGTGCTTCGGGCATGGACGAGAGATCGATCTCGCGGCTGTCAAGCAGTGCGAGCAGTTCTTCAAAGGTGATAACACAATCCACAATGCCATCGACCTCGGGCAGTTTAAATTCCATTTTCTTGGCGATGCACGGTCCAATAAATACGATTTTTGCCGTAGGATCGACCTTTTTCAGATAGATGGAAATTTGCTCCATTGGAGAGACGTTGTGTGAAATATGCTGTACCAGATCAGGATAATTTTTCTTTACATAACTGACAAAAGCGGGACAGCAGGAGGTTGTCAAAAAGCCCTTTTCATATAACTCGTCCGCTTCTTTGTCTGCCGCCATGTCCGCGCCCAAAGCAGCCTCGACTACGCTGAAAAAGCCAAGTTCCTTGATGCCCGATACGACCTGCTCTACCTTGACGTGACCAAACTGGCTGGAAATAGAAGGAGCAACTACAGCATAAACCTTATAGTTTTTATTCTGCTGCGATTCCTTTAACAACCGGATAGCTTGCAGTATATAAGATTTTGCGGAAATTGCGCCAAATGGGCATTGGTATACACACGCGCCGCAGGCAATACATTTTTCGTTGTTGATCACAGCCTTTTTATCCTCATCCATGCTGATCGCGCCTACCTTGCAGGCGTTTTCGCACGGCCGCACAGACTGCGATATCGCATTATAAGGGCACGCATCCATGCATTTACCGCATTCCACACATTTTTTGATGTCGATGTACGCTTTAAGGTTTTCGATGCGGATCGCGTCACGCGGACATACGTTCTGGCAGCGATGCGCAATACAACCACGGCATGCCTCCGTCACGCGGATACCGTCCACCGGGCATTCATCACACGCGATGTCTAACACCTCGACTACATTTTCATTTTTGGGATCACCGCCAAGCGCAAGCTTTAAGCGCTCGCCGACGATCGCGCGCTCTTTATAAATGCAACAGCGCATGGTGGGCTGGGGACCGGGAATGATCTTCTCTGCAATATGCAGCAGACCTTCCTCCAGTTTATCGTCATATGCCAGATTGGCAACTTCTTTTAGAATCGTATATTTCAGCTCTTGAACGCTTGTATCAAACATTCCATTGTTCATAAAAATATCATTTTCTCCTTCATCATTTTACCAATCTATCATACTGTTTTATCAAAAGGCTGTCAATGAGCGTACAGGGGCGAAAGAGGGGTAAGGCGGAATAAAAAAGCGGTGAATACCGCATGATATCACTGCTTTTTTGTATACTATTATGGGTAATATCGGTTTGTTTTGGGAAAATTTAATCCATCAGTAGCCCATGTCACGGAGCATGCGAGAAAGGATGCCAAGGCGTTCCCCCAGAAGTTCGCTGTCTTGCGCAAGCACCTGTGAGAAAAGCTCGATATCGCCGTCGATCTTTTCATTATCTGTACATACCGCCACGGTCATCGCGTCGCCTTGCATCCCCACGCGCTCGATTTGCGGGGTGTCCGGATCATAAAGTTTGGGGTAGCGGTATGCCTCGCGGAAATATTTCATCGCGCTTGTAAGGAAGATCGCCAAATCAAGTACGCGGTGCAGAGGCATTTCCTCTGACTGACGTGACCACTTTTCTCCGGTATATCGCCATATTTTGGCAGAAATATCAAGCCTGCCGCGGTCCGACCACTGGGCAAGCCCCAGCGATAAACCCTGTGCGTCGGTATGGTAGGCAAGACGCCCGTCTATATTGGAATAATCTTCCGCGACGATCACAGGCTTGTGCTTGAGCGTTGTTGGAATTTTCATTGTTTTTTCCATTATTCTGTCCTCTTTCTTTAGTTTTAGTAAATTACTTATTTAGTAAATTACTGAATAATAATACAGCTTCAACTGATTTTTGTCAAGGGGGAAAAAAGGGCGCTATATTAGGGTTTGAGCGGAATCGGACGGAAGATATGAAAAAATTGCGGTATAGTATAATGGAAATGGTTTATTAAAATACGTAAGTAAACTTTGCGCACAAAGAAAGGCACAGTATGTTTGCGGAAGTATTTCAACTCTATGTGACCAGATGGGATTTTTTTGCAGAACTAATCTGGCAGCATTTACAGATTTCTTTGATCTCCATTCTCTTGGCGGCGCTGATCGGCATCTTTTTTGGTGTGCTGATTTCTGAGCACGCGCGTCTTTCCTTTCCGGTACTGGGCATAACCAATCTGATTTATACGATTCCGTCGATCGCCTTGTTTGGATTTTTGATTCCGGCAACGGGGATTGGTGATATGACCGCTGTGATCGCGCTGACGATCTACGGTCTGTTGCCTATGGTGCGAAACACGCATACGGGCATTATGAACATATCACCTACTATAATTGAGGCGGGACGCGGCATGGGAAGTACAAATATGCAGCTTCTGTTTCGCGTGAAGCTGCCGCTGGCGTTGCCTGTGATCCTTGCGGGGGCACGGAATATGATCGTCATGACCATTGCGCTGTGCGGTATTGCTTCTTTCATCGGCGCAGGCGGGCTTGGCGTTGCTATTTATCGTGGCATAACGACGAATAATCTTGCGATGACGGTTGCGGGAAGCTTGCTGATTGCGGCATTGGCGCTCCTTGCGGATGTGATCGCCGGTATATTTGAAAAACGGGTGTATAAAAAAATCAATGGGGGAAAAGCAAAATGAAAAAATGGATAGCGCTCGCTCTTTCCGTATGTATGATGGGAGTCTTTGGCATTTCCGGATGCGCGGGTGGAAGTGATGATACTGTAAAAATAGCGACAAAACCAATGACCGAACAGTTTATTTTAAGCGAGATGCTTGCCGCGCTCATCGAAAAGGATACAGACCTTAAGGTGGAGATCACCAAGGGAATTGCCGGTGGGACAGGCAATATTCATCCGGCAATCGTGAAGGGCGATTTTGACTTGTATCCTGAATATACGGGTACGGCATGGTCGGATGTATTGAAAAACGATCCCGAAAGCGACGCGGATGTGATGTATCAAAAGCTGCAGGAGCAGTATGAGCAGCAATTTGGACTGACATGGATAGGGCTGTATGGTTTTAACAATACATTCACGCTCGCTGTAACCAAAGCGTTTGCAAGTGAGAACAAGGTAGAAAGCTTTTCTGATTTGGCGGCGATCGCGCCCGGACTGACGTTTGGAGCGGAGTATGATTTTTATGAGCGGGCAGATGGGTATACACCGTTGACGCAAACCTACGGGCTTGTGTTTCGGGACACGAAGGATATTGATATTGGAATGAAATATCAAGCGATCGGTAATGGCGATGTACAGGTGATCAATGCTTTTACAACGGATGGCATGCTTAATGTGTACGATCTAAAAACGTTAAAGGATGATAAGAATTTCTTTCCGTCTTATTATTGCGGAACGATCGTGCGTCAGGATACGTTAGAAAAGCATCCGGAGCTTGAGGCGGTGCTTATGAAAATGGACGGTATTTTGACGGATGAAGAAATGGCAGGACTGAATTACCGCGTGGAAAACAATAAAGAGGACGAAAAGGCTGTTGCGCGTGAGTTTCTCACGGAGAAAGGGCTTTTATGAGCGGCGAAGAAATGATTGTTTTTCGTGGCGTTAAAAAGTGTTATGGCGAAAAATATGCCTTAAGCGGGCTTGAGCTTAGCATACGTGAAGGGGAATTTGTGACTGTGGTAGGCGGCAGCGGCGGCGGAAAGACGACGATGCTTAAGCTGATCAATGGGCTTATTTTGCCGGATGAAGGAAGTGTGCGTGTATATGGCGAAGATACTTCGCATGCCAACCTGATCGCTCTGCGACGCAAGATCGGGTATGTGATACAGGGTGGCGCGCTGTTTCCGCATCTTAATGTACGTGAAAATATCGAATATGTTCCAAAGCTGCAAAAGAAAAAGCTAGAGAAGGAAAGGCTGTTTGAATTGCTGGACATGGTCTCGCTTGGTCAGGAGCTTTGCGAACGGAATGTCAATGAGCTTTCGGGCGGACAGCAGCAGCGTGTGGGTATTGCGCGCGCGCTGGCCGTCTCTCCCGGTCTGATTTTAATGGATGAGCCGTTTGGCGCAGTGGACGGGATTACGCGCAGGCAGCTGCAGGACGCGATCGGCGGGATATTCAGGAAAACAGGGGCGACGATTGTGTTTGTTACCCATGATTTGCGTGAAGCGGTGAGGCTGGGCACGCGGCTGATTATTTTGAACGAAGGGAAACTTGTGCAGGACGGTCGTCCGGACGATGTTGTTGCACATCCGGCAACACAGTATGTGGAGCGTTTGTCAGAGCAATTGGAATGCACTTGACAGATTGAGGCGAAAAACCGTGTAAAACAAAGGAAAAGCAAGGAAAGGGCATTCATGTAATGTTTACAATTTGATAGCCCTTTTTTTGGTTAGTATTCATGAAAACGGATTATTAATAATGTGGACGTACATACGATATGGGCCAATATTAAAAAGAAAGGATGAGACACATATGCGTATTATGGTTGATAACCTGGCAGTGGATATCGACAACCGTTCCGTATCTCGCGGAGATGAGGAGATCACGCTTACCGCGAAGGAATATGAGGTATTAAAGTATCTGGCGCTGCACAAGGACAAGATCGTTTCACGTGCGGAGCTGTTAGAGCACGTCTGGGATTGCGATTATGATTGCTTCTCTAACGTTGTGGATGTATATATCAGGTTCTTAAGAGCCAAGATCGACGACGGACACACGAAGAAATTAATCAAAACTTTCCGGAGACAGGGATATTCGTTGACTGCCTAAAAAAATTAAAAGCGGTATACCGATGGTATACCGTTTTTTAATGTAAAAATACTTGACCCATATAGTACGCGCCGATAGACTATATAGTATATAAACAAAGAGATGACGCGCTTAAGGAGTGAGAGTATGAAGCGGAAAATGATTGCTGTTTTGGGGGTTGTGACAGTTGCTGTGTTGTTGTTCGCGGCATGTGCGCCACAGGGAACAACGGATAATATAACGGCAGATATGCAGGCAGGCGGTTCGGCATTTGGAGAGTTTAAGACAAAGGATCTGGCGGGTAATGAGGTGACGCAGGATATTTTTTCCGGTCAAAAGCTGACAATGGTAAATATGTGGGCGACATATTGCAGTCCTTGCTTAGACGAGATGCCGGATCTAGCCGAGATCAGCAAGGAGTATGCGGATCAGGGATTGCAGGTTGTTGGGATCGTTACGGATGCGGTGGACAGAAACGGCGCTGAGGTAAGCGCGCAAGTCGATATCGCAAAAGAGATCGTTGACGTGACAGGCGCGGATTATACACAGCTTTTGCCATCTGAAATGATCATCCTGAAAAAATTAAAAGATGTGACGGTGGTTCCCACCACGGTTTTTGTGAATGAAAAGGGAGAGCAGGTGGGAGAGAGCGTTCTTGGAGCACGCAGCAAAGAAAAATGGATCACGATTATAGACAAAGTGCTGGCGCAGGAAAGCGAGGCGTGATATGAAAGCGCGAATGCGAAACAAATGGTGGATTGTGCTCGCTGCCGCAGGGGCTGTGTTTATGGTGGTGGGCATCATGCGCGGGGAAGCGAATACTGTCTTTATGAAGGCAATCAATATTTGTTTGGAGTGTATTGGAATTGGTTAGGTTCTTTGTGTGGATCGGCTCTCATATCAGGATGACCGTACAGATCGTTTTTACGTTGCTCACGAATGGGTATATGGCCGGTTTTACAAAAGGGACAATTTTTACCGGCGCGACAAAATTTGCGTGCGTTCCCGGATTGAACTGTTATTCGTGTCCGGGTGCGCTTGCATCCTGTCCCATTGGTGCGCTGCAATCCGTTCTTGCGAGCAGGGACTATCGGTTTTCGTTTTATATTGCGGGGTTTTTGCTGGCGACAGGGGCGTTGCTCGGGCGACTGGTATGCGGATGGCTGTGCCCGTTTGGGCTGGTGCAGGATTTGATTTTCAAAATCCCCTTTGTCAAGAAGCTGCGCAAACTGCCCGGGGATCGATGGCTAAGGTGGTTAAAATATGCCATATTGGCAGGTTTTGTGATTTTGCTGCCTTCGTTGGTGGTGGATATCGTCGGACAGGGTCAGCCGTGGTTTTGCGAATATATCTGCCCATCCGGCACGTTGTTTGCGGGTTTGCCGCTTGTGGGCGTGGATGAAGGATTGCGGCAAGCGGTAGGTGGACTGTTTGTGTGGAAGGTGAGCCTGCTTGCGGGTTTGGTTTTTTTGTCTATCGCGGTGTACCGTCCGTTTTGCAGATATGTTTGCCCACTGGGGGCGGTGTACGGTATGTTTAACAAGGTCTCCCTTTACCGACTGCACGTAGAAGAGGATAAGTGCGTCAAATGCGGTGCGTGTGAGAGGGTTTGCAAGATGGATATCAAGGTTTTTGAAAACCCGAACAGCATGGAATGTATCCGATGCGGCGCGTGTAAGAAGGCGTGTCCGCACGGCGCGATCGAATCCACGTTTGAGCGGTGGATTCGCGTAAAAAAAGAGGCAAAGGGAACGGTGCATGAGAATGATTAAAAAAGGGTCACGGCTCTTTTTTTATTGCATTTCAAATATGTATATGTTATGATGTTAAAAATTATTCCGCAGGATAGCGGAGCATGAGGAGTTGTATGTTGATGTCGGTCACTTACACGTGGACTGTATTCTAAAATCGAATAAAAACGGCGCAAGTAGGGAGTAAACGATCCCTGTTTTTGTTATGCCGTATCAAGGTGCCTTTTGTGAATACTATAACTGTTTGTTGTAGCACACCGCAGGGTGTGTTATTTTTATGGAAAAACCGCAGTTTGCGTCACAGGAAAAAGGATGCTTTCTGCGGTTTTTTGTGTCCGTTTTTAATGTATTCCAAGACCGAAATCAATAAGGAGAACTTCAATGAAAAAAATAACAGACTATGGTCTGACACCGAATATACTGCCGGAACATCTTACGGGCATTCCGGCAAGGATAACGGCTGTTCACAAGGAAAGGTATGCTCTTGTATGCGAGTATGGAGACCTATATGGGCGGCTAAAGGCAAGCGTTTATTACACAAAAGGAAAGGAAAGCTTTCCAACTGTGGGCGATTTTGTGTGTCTTCATTATGTATCGGGCGGGGACAGCCGTATTGTTGCGACATTGCCGCGCAGAACATATTTTTCCCGTCGCGATCCTATGCACGGACACAAAGAGCAGGCGGTCGCTGCCAATTTTGACTATGTATTTATTATGCAGTCTTTGAACCGGGATTTTAATCCCAAACGACTGGAACGATATCTAACACTGGCACGGCAGGCAGACGCGATCCCTGTTATTGTACTGACAAAGGCTGATCTGGCAGAAGAGTGCGACAGTTATTTACGCGCTGTGCAAAAGGTCGCCGCCGGTGTAGACGCGTTTGCGATCAGTGCCAAAACAGGGATTGGATTTGATGCGTTGGAGGAGTATCTGAAGCCGCGTAAAACCATTGTGTTTTTGGGTTCGTCGGGTGTAGGCAAATCCAGTCTGTTGAACGCGCTTTTAGAAGAAGAGCGCATGGACGTAAAGAGCGTTCGCAAAAGCGACGGTAAGGGGCAGCACACGACTACTGTTCGGCAGCTTGTCATGTTGAAAAGCGGCGCGATGGTGATCGACACACCCGGTATGCGCGAGCTTGGCATGTGGGACGTATCAAAAGGACTGGATCGAGCGTTTACAGATGTTGAAGAATATCTTGGCAGGTGTAAATTTACTGATTGCAGTCATCAAAGTGAGCCGGGATGCGCCATCAGAGCAGCAATTGCGAGAGGGGAGCTTTCTCAAAAAAGATGGGAGAGTTATGTTGCGCTGAGAGACGAGGCGCAGTACGCGGAGGATAAGGAAGGGTATTTACGGCGTAAAAAACAGCGGCACAAGGAAATCGCACAATTTACGCGGCAGCTCAAAAAAACGGACTATCGCCATGCTCCCTGCATGGAATCGTTTACCTGTAGGGTATGCGGAACACCGGTCATTCCGGAAGGCGCGGGAAGCGGACATCGAAATCATTGTCCCAATTGTTTATCCAGTCTTCATGTGGATAACGAACCGGGCGATAGAGCGTCCTTGTGTAAAGGGGTGATGGAGCCGATAGGCGTGTGGGTACGCAAGAACGGCGAATGGGCGCTTATCCATCGCTGCCGATCATGCGGCACACTTAGCTCTAACAGGGTGGCGGCGGACGATAATCCAACGTTGCTTTTGTCAATTGCGGTCAAGCCGTTGGCACTGCCGCCTTTCCCACTGGATACGATAGGAAAGAACACATAGAACAAGAAAAAGGCTGCCTTTCGACAGCCTTTTTCGTTATTTATTGTTGTGTTTTATTGTCGTTTGTATCTTCCGACACGGGCATTTCCGGCTGCTGCTGATACGGCGGCGCGTACGGCTGTTGCCGGGGCGCATAGGGTTGCGCGTAGTATGGCGCCGACGATACTTCTTTAGGATGCTTGACACGGTACTTTTTCATCAGGAAGCGTACCAGTTTGATTATGATCAGCACGATCGCGATGATAATAGCGATCAGAATGATGACAGGCAATGCAGTTGCGAAACCAACGGCAAAGTCATCTAAGAACCTGCCCACACCCGTCATGGAGAGGGAAAATGCTTCGCTTGCACGATCACCAAGGGGCTGACCGTCTGAACCGATCGTTTCGGGCGTGATGAGTTCTGTTAGGTTCATGGATACGGTCGCGTATTCTACAAGTTTGTCCATTCGACGCATGTTGCCTTGCAGCTGATCCAGTTCGTAGATCACGTTTGTGATCTCTTGCTCGAGCGCGATGATATCCTCCGTATTCGTAGCGTTTGCCAGATGCCCCATCAAGCGAGCCTTCTGTCCCTCCAGCAGCTCGATACGTGCTTCGGTATCATAATATTGGTCAGAAAAGTCCTCTGTGTTTTTTTGTTTATTGGTCACTTCGCCGATGCCGGAAAGTTTATCCAAAAAGGTGTTGTATTGATCGACGGGGATACGCATTGTCATCGTCGTATACCGTGAGGGTGTCTGCTTATTGTACGTTTCATTGACGCCGGAGGATTCGGATTCGATGTAACCATTGACTGCGCCGAGCGCGGCATTTATTTTATTGTAATCATTGTCGTACTGCTTGGTGGAAATATCAAAAGACGCAGAATGGGTCAATTTACGATTTGTTTCGGGTAAAGCGGCATTAGATAGGTTGCCGAGGTCACCGGTGCCCGCTTGTGCGGTCATTTCTGTTCCATCATCCATAGACGTAACTTCTTCAGGAGCGGGAACACTGCTTGCCGCAGCAGACTCAGCCGGCGCGCTTTGCGGCTTGGATGAACACGCACACAACAGTAGACCGGTACAAACGAGGATACATAATAGAATCACCAAAGACTTTTTCATAACAATCCCTCCCATTAATATCTTTGTTATCTATTAGACCACATTTTCAGGAAAAAAGTTCCGTATTTATCAAACCTTCATAAAGTCTTAATTTTTTCAGGGGTTTTATCTTAATAATTCCTGTATATGATAAGCATAAGGCAAAAGCAAGGTGGGTATGGTATACTATACCTGATAAAGAGCGGAGGTAAGACACCATGAAAATATTGGTCTGCGACGATGATAAGGAAATCGTGGAGGCAATAGAAATCTACCTTGTAAACGAAGGATATGAGATATTGAAGGCCTATGACGGCGCGCAGGCGATCAGTATCGTGGAGGAAAACGAAGTCCATCTGATCATCATGGATATCATGATGCCGGGCATGGACGGCATCCGCGCGACGATGAAGCTGCGCGAATATGCAAACGTCCCTGTGATCATGCTGAGCGCGAAATCGGAAGATAACGACAAGATACTGGGGCTTAACGCGGGCGCGGACGATTATCTGACAAAGCCTTTTAATCCGCTGGAGCTTGTGGCAAGGGTGAAATCCCAATTGAGGAGATATACCTCCCTTGGCAGCATGACGGAGACGCAGGGAATCTATCAGACGGGCGGACTTATTCTTGACGATATGAAAAAGACCGTTGCCGTAGACGGGGAAGGCGTGAAGCTGACGCCTATGGAATACAAAATACTGCGTTATCTGATGCAAAACATGGAAATGGTTTTATCTACGACGCAGATCTATGAGAGTGTGTGGGACGAAAAAGCAGTAGGGGCTGAGAATACGATTGCAGTACATATCAGGAGGATTCGCGAAAAAATTGAAATCAATCCGAAGGAACCGAAATATTTAAAGGTGGTATGGGGTATTGGATACAAGATCGACAAAATCAAGATTTAATATTTGGTTTAAATTGATTGCATGGATCCTTTGTATTGCCTCGGCATGCGGTGCGACGATTGTTTTGTCGAGCATGATGACAACGGACACTTCCACTGTGGTGACAAGCGGACAGTATGTTGATTCGCGCGAGTATTTAAACCAGATAGAAGCAGATCTGGGAAAAGTGGAAAACGCATATTTCGGATATGGGGAAGAAGCGCTTAAAAATGAACTGCGCGATTATCTTGGTCAGCTAAAACAGGGACACGAGCAAGAGATAAGAGAGATTTTGGAAACAGCCGGTTTAGGAGGTTATTATGAAGAATATATTCAGGAATATGAAATTAATGCGGAGAATGTCTCAACGCAAGAGGACGTTGCGGCGTCGGCGGAAGTGGGAGGCACGGATCAAAGCCTGCCTGATTTCATAACAAAAATTGAAGATGTGGCTTCAGAGATCGCGGGAAACGCTTCTGAAAAATCGGATTTAGCAGCGCAGCGCAGCGGGATATCTGATTTGCCCGAATATGATCAGTATGTAAGAAAACAGCTCGAAACGGTAAGCAGCAAATATGCAAAGCTGCTTGCAAACGCGGAGCAATACATCACGCAAAATGTAGCGCAAAAGAGTGAACAGACAAACGCGGAGCTGATGAGCCAAACCAATTTTTATTTTGCGGTTTTGAAGAACGGCGAGCTACTCCATACAAATATTGATACGGAAGATGCGGCGGTCGCGGTTGATGTGATACGGAAGCTGGACGCGAATCAGAAATACAATTGGGAAGGGCAGACGCCCGGCGATTATTCGTCGCAGGGGCTAAGTGCTCTTGAGCGCATTGGGGATATGGCGATGTTGCAAAATATGGACGGCGCGCAGATATACCTCGGAATGTCGAATGAAACGTTTGCGCTCAACCAGGCGAATTACAATGCGTTATATATTAGCTACCTGCGGATGTTTATCCTTGTGCTTGTATGTGTAGCTGTGTTCTCGGTGGGTTTCTTGTGGCTGATGTATACGGCAGGGAGAGCGCCGCGAGAAGATGTGGTCAAAATCTCTTTCATGGATTCCATTTATTTGGATATCGGCGGTGTCGGACTGCTGATCATTATGATCTTGATCGGCGCCGGTGTAGACCAGATCGCTAATTTGGCGGGGACCGCATACGGACCTTTGCAGGTTATGCAAATATGTTCTTTGGTGTCGGTGGCTGTTGCTTTGTGCCTGATGTGGAGCATGTCCCTCTCGCGCAGGATCAAACGCGGCGAGAATTTTACACTCGTGGCAACGGTGAGCGGCGGCATCAAGAATGCTTATGATCGTAGTGGCGTAGGCTCTAAGGGCGTAGGAGCCGTCGTTTGGTATTTGATCGGCGGACTGTTACTGATATTGTTTATGGTGTTTTTAGGTTTTGTGATCAATGTGTTCGGGGTCATTATCGGCTTGTTGCTGCTTATGATTTATGTGATTGCATCCGTAAAGTACGTTTTGAAAAAAGCTGCGGCGATCAAAGATATTTCTGACGGCGTGGAAAAGATCAAGGATGGAGACCTGACATACCCGATCCGTAAGGGCGGCGGCGCGGATCTTGATAAGATCGCGACGGGTATTGAGCATATTGCGGAAGGGCTTAACGCGGCAGTGCAGCACGAGGTGAAATCCGAGCGTATGAAGACGGAGCTGATCACAAATGTATCGCACGATATCAAAACGCCGCTTACATCAATATTGACATATGTGGATCTGCTTAAAAAAGAAGGGCTCACCGGTCCGAACGGACCCAAATATCTTGATGTGTTGGATATGAAATCCAAACGTTTGAAATCCTTAACAGATGATCTGTTTGAAGCGGCAAAGGCGACAAGTGGGGATATGAACGTCGAGATGACGCGCATGGAATTGGTACAGTTTATGGAACAGGCGCTGGGAGAATTGTCGGATAAGATCGACGCTTCGGGATTGACGTTTGTGAATGAGATGCCGGACGAGAAGATGTACGTCAATGCGGATGGACGGCTGTTGTGGCGCGTGATTGGTAATGTTTTAGAAAATGCGCTCAAATACGCGGCGGACGGTTCTCGCGTATATATCACGATCAAACGCGTGCTGCATAATATCTGCATCGTTGTAAAAAATGTATCGCGTGATGAGCTTAATATGAGCGAAGAAGAGCTGATGGAGCGCTTTAAGCGCGGGGATGAATCGCGTCATACAGAAGGATCGGGGCTAGGGCTTTCGATTGCCAGAAATTTTATGCAGTTGATGAACGGTCTGTTTTCCATTGAGATCGACGGGGATCTCTTTAAGGTGATCATCTCGTTTTCGGAATACCGTGAAACAGACACAGATACAAGTGAAGAAACAAACGCAGAATAAATGAATTAAAAAAGCGCTGTCCTTTTGGACAGCGCTTTTTTTAGCTTTTTTTGCCAATAAATTTACGCAACTGCGTTAGTTTCTTGTCTGAAGGCGGCATATAACGGATGGGCAGGTCCAGAGCGTTTGATTTGTGAAGGATGCTTTTTGTGTGGGAGAACGTATCAAAGCTGTGCGCACCGTGGTATTTGCCCATGCCGGAATTACCCACACCGCCGAACGGCATGCGCGAGGTGGCAAGCTGTACGACTACGTCATTTATACAGCCGCCGCCGTAAGGAACTGTTTTTAACACTTTGCTTATGGTTGCGCGATCGTTGGAAAACAAATATAGAGCAAGCGGACGGGGATGTGAGCGGATCAACGAAAGCATATCGTCGCAGTTGGTATAGGACAGGACGGGCAGCAACGGTCCGAAGATTTCTTCGTTCATGACAGGCAGGTCGTATGTGGCGTGGTCGATGATCGTTGGTTCGATGCTGTTATGTTGGGCATCTGTTTTGCCGCCGCAATAGATGTCCGTACCGTCCATGAGCGCGCATAGCCGCAAAAAATGTTTTTCATTGATGATTTTTGGAAGATAACCACACGCAAGAGGGTCGTCCGTATAAAATTGCCGGATACTTGCCTGCATATGGGAAAGCAGCTCGTCCTTAACAGATTCGTGTACAAACAGATGGTTTGGCGCGACACATGTTTGTCCGGCGTTCAAGAATTTGCCCCATACAATACGTTTGGCGGCGACCGCAAGATTGGCGGTATGATCGACGATACACGGGCTTTGCCCGCCCAGCTCGAGCGTCACGGGTGTTACAAAGCGCGATGCAGACTCCATGACGAGCTTGCCAACGGTTACGCCGCCCGTGAAGAAGATGTAATCAAATTGCTGTTTTAAAAGATCCCGGTTTGCTTCGCGTCCTCCGAGCATGACGGTTATGTATTCCGGCGGAAAGACAGAACGTAGGATATCTGCCATGACTGCGGATGTATTGCGCGAATAATCCGATGGTTTTAAAATTACAGTATTGCCAGCGGCAATCGCGCCCGCAAGCGGCTCCATTGTGAGTTGAAATGGATAATTCCATGGCGACATGATCAGTACAACGCCGTAAGGTTCCTTCAATATGAAGCTCCCGGAGGGGAATTGCGCCAGCGGCGTGCGAACATGTTTTGGTTTCATCAGGCGTTTTAAGTGCTTGATCTGGTAGGTGATCTCATCAATCACAAGCCCGATCTCTGTTTCAAAGGCTTCGAAATAGCTTTTGTGCAGATCGGCCATCAGGGCATCACAAATTCGCGCTTCGTTTTGGATCACTGCGTCGCGCAAGCGTTGCAAGGATTGCAGGCGGAAGAGACGGGAGCGCGTAGCGTTTGACTCGAAATAGGCGCGCTGTATGGATACGATATCAGCGGCAGTTTGCATTTTTTTCACCTCATATTTTTCTTATGATACATTATATATAACGAATGAAAGGGCAGATAAACGAAAAGAAAAAATATGTATTTGAAAAAAATGGTTTATCAGAAAGTGGAAGAGTGTATAATTTATTAACGGGCTTTTGGCTCAGTTAATGATTGGGAGGTAACAAAAAATGGTTAAGTATGTATGTCAGGTATGTGGTTACACAGCAGAGGGCGAACGCCCGGCAAAATGTCCTCAGTGCGGAGCGGACGGAGCCAAATTTGATGAATTTGCAGGCGAGCGCGTTTGGGCAGATGAGCACAAGATCGGTGTAGCACAGGGACTTGACGAAGAAGTGGTGCAGGGTTTAAGAGAAAACTTCATGGGTGAATGCACAGAAGTTGGTATGTATCTTGCGATGGCGCGTCAGGCTGACCGCGAAGGGTATCCGGAAGTAGCGGAAACGTATAAGCGGGCAGCGTTTGAAGAAGCGGAGCATGCTGCGAAGTTTGCGGAGCTTTTGGGCGAAGTCGTTTATGCGGATACAAAAAAGAACCTTCAGCTTCGTGCTGACGCAGAGTGTGGCGCTACAGCCGGAAAGCTGGCGCTCGCAAAACGCGCGAAGGAGCTCGGCTATGACGCGATCCATGACACGGTTCATGAGATGGCAAAGGACGAAGCGCGCCATGGTTGTGCGTTCCAAGGATTGCTCGACAGAGTCGTAAAATAAATTTTTAGTATTGGTCTTAGGATATGGGCAGCTCTTCTGCTGCCCATATTTTTTTATGTCTGATTGTATGGTATAGTAAAAGAAAAAAGAATGGCGGACAGATATATGAGCAAACAGGAGCAGTTTGACGCGTTAAAGGAAGAGTTTAAGGAATTGCTGCGTGGAACCGGGCGAGAGAATATGCAGGAGTTGCTTGACTGGCTGGAGGCAGAGACGGATTTTTATACCGCGCCCGCAAGCGCAAGCAATCATGGAGATTATGAAGGCGGGTTGCTTCAGCACAGCATGAACGTCTATAAGATACTCAATAATTTTAATAAGATGATCAAGTGCGATCGTGAGGATGCGCTTGTTATTGCGGGACTTTTGCATGATATATGCAAGGTGAATATGTACCAAAAGGGTGTGCGCAATGTAAAAACGCCGGGGAAACGCGAATGGACGGAAAAGGAAATATATGTGATCGAGGATACGCTGCCGATTGGTCATGGGGAAAAGTCGGTGTACCTTTTGATGCGGCACATCAAGTTGACGGACGAGGAGGCAATCGCGATCCGTTGGCATATGGGTGGGTATGACGATGCGGCGCGCAGTTATATTGGCGGGCGCACGCAATCGAACGCATATGGGACGTATAAGCTTGCGCCTGCACTGGCGATCGCGGATATGTATGCTACGTATTTTATGGATTAGGGAAAATAAAAAGGCGATTCCATCGGAATCGCCTTTTTGATCAGTTTACTCCGCTCCCAGCGCAGCCATGGTAATGTAGTTATACGGCTGATTGAAATGCGGCAGGAAGAAGATGTCGAGCAGCTTTAATTTATCGATCGTGACACCCTCCTCGATGGCAAGCGAGAACATATGGATACCCATTGCGATATCTTCATACGACGCGATCTGTGTGCCAACGATCCGGCGTGTGCTCTTCTCATAGATGATGCGGATCTTCACGCGATGATTGTCGTGTATGAAGGCAGGTTTTTGCAAATCCTCATAATCAGTGTACGATACTTCCATGCCTGCCTTTTGCGCAGCTTTCAGATTCAGACCCGTGGAAACCATATGATAACCGTAGATGCTGATACCATTGGAGCCTTGTACGCCGATGGATTCCAGCGGCGTCCCGCACACATTATGTGCCGCGACGATGCCGCTTCTGACAGCGTTTGTCGCAAGTGCGATATACGAAGGCGCGCGCAGCGCGTTACTGTAAACGGTTGCGCAGTCACCCACCGCATAAACATCCTTCATGCTTGTCTGTTGGTGTTTATCCACAAGGATGGCTCCATTGGAGAACAAGTCAAGATTGCCTTTTGCGAGATTGTTGTTGGGTACAAAGCCGATCGCCAATATAACGAGTTCCGCAGCATATTCGCCCTTGTCTGTCACCAGCGAAGAGACCTTGCCCTCGCCCTTGAGCTCTTTTACGATCTCGCCGAAATGAAGATCAATCCCGTTATCGGCAAGCACTTTATCCATATCCTGTGTGAACCACGGGTCATAGTAGCCGGAGAGCGAGGTATCCTGCGCTTCAAACAACATAGCATTTTTACCGCGACGACGGACAGCCTCGGCGATCTCTACGCCGATATAGCCGGCACCCACGACGGCAACGTTGCGGATCGTTGTGTCGTCCAACGCCTTATTGATTTTCTCGCCATCCTGAAACAATTTTACGACATCAACATTTTCAAGTTCCAGCCCTGAGATTTTAGGAATAATGGGCAAAGAACCGGTCGCAAGAATCAGTTTATCGTATTCTTCTACGATTTGATCGCCGCATTTGGTTTTGGCGTGTACCTTTTTGCCGGCAAAATCAATGCTCGAAACTTCGGTTTCCATATAAACCTTTGCATGCTTTTTCTTGAATACATCCTGCGAACAATAAAACAGACCTTCCGTACCATCGATCTGCCGTCCCACCCATAGTGCCGTGCCGCAACCGAGATAGCTGATATTCGAATTGCGGTCGATGATGACAACCTCTTCGTTCGGATAATTGTCGAGGATGGTGTTTGCCGCTGCGGTACCCGCATGGTTTGCCCCGACCAATACAATTTTACTCATTTCATATACCCTCGCTTTCGTTCTTGTGTTTTCATGAATTTGACCATTATGTAGTATATAAACGAAACAAGTCCGAAATAACCGTACGAAATATAATTTTATACAAAAAGATTTTTAATGAAACAGTTGACAAAATAATATTATTGATATATAGTATTAATTAATAACTAATACTGATAAGGAAGAGCGAGATGGAAACAAGAAATACATTCCAAAAAAACATTATTATGGAGCAGGTACAGATATTACACCATCCGACTGCGGAAGAAGTATATGGCGCGGTTGTAAAGATCCATCCGGCAATCAGTAAGGCGACAGTATACAGAAATCTTGGAACAATGAGCGAGAGCGGATTGATTTCTCGCGTAAAGATGCCGGATGGCGCGGACAGGTTCGATAAGACGCTTGAGAAGCATTACCATATCCGTTGCAAGGAGTGCGGCGGCGTATATGATGTAGATATGCCATATCTGCATGGATTGGAAAACGAAGTCGCGGATACACACGGTTTTGAGATCGAAAGTCATGAGATTGTATTTGTCGGGGTTTGTCCCGATTGCAAAATAAAGAAAAGAGGTATGTAACAATGGCAAATTTAAAAGGAACGAAAACAGAACAGAATTTACAGGCGGCTTTCGCGGGAGAATCGCAGGCAAGGAACAAGTATACCTATTATGCTTCTAAGGCGAGAAAAGAGGGATATAACCAGATCGCCGATATTTTTGAAGAAACGGCATTCAACGAAAAGGAACATGCAAAGATCTGGTTTAAACTTTTGCATGAGGACGATATCCCGGATACGGCGACCAATTTAAAGGATGCCGCGGACGGTGAAAATTATGAATGGACGGATATGTACGACACATTTGCAAAGGAAGCGAAGGAAGAAGGCTTTGACAAGATCGCATTTTTGTTTGAGCTGGTAGGCAAGATTGAAAAGAAGCACGAGGAGAGATACCGCAAACTGGCGGAGAATCTTGACAATGGATATATCTTCTCCCGCGATGGAGATATGGTATGGCAGTGCGCGAATTGCGGTCATGTTGTGATCGGTAAAAAAGCGCCGCAGGTTTGTCCGGTATGTGCGCATCCACAGGCGTATTTCCAAATCAAAGCAGAAAATTATTGATGGGCTGTAAAAGAGTAGGGGGTGAACATGATGTCGCAATATGTGTGCGCGTTGTGCGGCAATACATATGACGAGCAAGCAGAGGGCTTTTTGTTCGCGGATTTAGCTGACGACTGGGAGTGCCCGGTGTGTATGGGACCGAAAGCTATGTATAAAGGAGAGGACACACCGCAGAAATCTGCTGCGCATGACGCCCCTGTTTTACAGGGTCAGAACAACCCGCTTGCGTGGCCGGAAGAGCTGGTGCGCCATGACGGAGGGCTGCTGGACGAGATACACACCCTTGCAGAAACAGGGAAATCTGTGACGGAGCCTATGAATACGCAGATGGGGGTGCCGGGGTTTGACGAGATTGTGGTGTTGGGCGCACAGCTTTCCAGACCGCCGCTTTTGGATGACGAGCCTGTTAGCTTAAGAACGGTCATTGGTAAGCATGCGCAAAAACCGATGGTGCTTGAAAGTCCGGTCTATGTTTCGCATATGAGCTTTGGAGCACTTTCCAAGGAAACAAAGATTGCGCTCGCAAAGGGAAGCGCCATGGCAAAAACAGCTGTATGCAGCGGCGAAGGCGGCATACTGCCGGAGGAAAAGCAAGAAGCGTTTAAGTATATTTTTGAGTATGTACCCAATCGTTACAGCGTTACGGATGAGAACCTAAGGCAAGCGGACGCGATTGAAATCAAGATTGGGCAAGGGACGAAGCCCGGAATGGGCGGACATTTACCGGGACAGAAGGTAGGTCCGGAAATTGCTGAAATACGCAATAAACCGATGGGAGAGGATATTTTAAGCCCTTCGCGCTTTGAGTGTATCAACACGCCTATTGATTTGAAAAAGCTGGTGGACGAGTTGCGCGAGCGCAGCGAAGGTCGGCCGATCGGGGTGAAGATTGCGGCGGGGCACATTGAAAAGGACTTGGCGTTCCTTTTGCCGGCACAGCCGGATTTTGTTACGATAGACGGTCGCGGCGGTGCGACGGGCAGTTCACCTAAATTTTTAAAGGATGCGAGCAGCGTTCCCACCGTATATGCCCTCTATCGCGCTAACAAGTTTCTGTGTGAGAACGATGCGGATATTGACCTTGTGATTACAGGCGGACTCCGAACAAGCCGGGATTTTGTAAAGGCGATCGCTATGGGCGCGGACGCTGTGGCTGTGGCGTCGGGAGCGTTGATCGCGCTTGCGTGTCAAAGATACCGCGTCTGTCACAAAGGGAATTGTCCCATGGGAATCGCGACGCACGACCCGGAGCTGAGAAAGAGGCTGATTGTGGATAAAGGAGCGCAGCGCGTAGCAAACTATCTAAACGCTTCGGCGGAGGAGTTGCGTGCGTTTGCGCGGTGCATGGGATATGGCGATATCCATTCACTGTCTATAGATGATATCGAGACATTGAGTACGGAGTTTTCCTCTCATACAAATATCAGGCACGTATAAAAATACTATACATAAAGAAAAGGCAGACCTGTTTTAAGAAGGTCTGCCTTTTTTGTATACAGCGGTTAGATTTTTACAAGGTCTTTTTGTGAGTTTCGTTTGTGTTTCCAGAAGCTCTTTCGCAATTTTGATGAGCAGCTCCTGCGTTTCGGGCAGCAGTTGTTCGAAAAGAGCAACAAATTCATGGTCATAGCATGTGGTAACGAACATTTCACCAATACCGCTGCGCAACCATCTTTCGTTCACATGAAACTCTGAACAAATTAGTTTGATATGTTTGTTATTGAAGCTGCGTCGACCAACCTCGATCATCGCGAGGGTAGACTGACTCATACCAAGCCGCTTCGCAAATTCCATTTGATTCATACCAAGTTCCCGGCGGATTTCTTTGATTTTTCTATACACACTGATAACCCTTTCCAGTTTTTGTAATTAGATATTATCACAAACTTTTGTCTGATACAAATGAAAAGTAAGGGGGCATTATAGTATGACGAATTACAATATATATCAACGATTTATCACAAATGAATTAAAATGAATTGACTTTTAATTCATTTGTGATAAAATGGCAATGTAACGTATATCTTGATAAAGGGGAATGGGTATGGATGGCAGGGAATATCCCTTAAAAGAAATGATAAAAATCTATAATCGACTCAATATCACAAATAAATTAAAATTGCTTTCTTATACAAAATTGGCACATAATTGCGAGAAACAAGCTAAAAATAAAGGAACTTCAAAAAAAAGTTCATTTTATTAATAAATCACGATATAAAATCACTTAAGGAGGAGAGAAGATGAGAAGGAAATGGACTGCGTTACTGGTGGCGGCACTGATGATCGTTATGATGTTGCCGACAGTCGCGATGGCACAGGAAGGAGAAGGGGAAGTACCGACTGCAATCTCTATTACTGCGGCAACAGGCGATATGCTTGGGTTGGATGCTTCGGAACTGATGACGGACGTTGTTTTCGAAAAAGACGAAAATACTCTTGAACAGTTTAATGTAACGGGTACGCTGCGCTACGTGAGCGATTATACCGGATTCAGCTCCAATGTGGATGAACAGAGCGGGTATTATCTGGCATTCACGTTAAACGGCGCAACAGCGGAAGATGAGATTACGTTCTGGGGAACAGGCAAACCGGTCGCGCTTGATAAAACGGATATGACGGGTATCGTATACATGGGCAATGATGCGGATGTACATAAAACGGTTTCTGTAAAGATAAACGATACGACGTATCAATTGAATACGGACGCGCTTGCATTGGAAGCACAGCCTGTCAAAAACCCGCTGATTGCAAATCAGAAGCTCCACTTTGTGGATGAGAGTAATTATACGGAGGAATTTGATCCGAATAATCATGATCTTCCGTGGGTGGAAACGTCGTTTGTAATCTACAAAAGCGAGATAAAGGATCCGGAAAACTTCAAATACACCATAAAGGTGGAAAACGATAAGATCGCGGAAGACACAATGGATAAGGAAGGCAATCTGCCCGCAGGTAATACCTATGCGACGGGAGTTGCTACATTTGAAAGAACATTCGACCTGACACAAAGCCAGGCATGGACGGATGAGGCGAGAGAGACGATCAATTTCACGTTTAATGCGGCGATAGGCGTACAGGTGTTTGACGGACATGATGATTTCTTAGGCCTTGCGAAGGAAGATCAACAGGGCGAATATAAGGTGACGGTAACGGCGCAGGACGGCAGTGGAGAGAAACTTTCACTGGATGCCATGAGTGCTATCTATGGAGGAAGCGCGTTGAAGCCCAAGCCGGCAGAGCCGGGCAAAGAGGTCGAGATTTCCGAGCCTGACGCAAGCACAGGCGAACAGTACCTGACAGGAGCGGGAATTGGTGACGGTACAACGACAGGCGCGATAACAGCGCAGGACGTTGCGGCGTTGTTTGACAATCCAAGCGGGGCGATCGTCGTTACAAACGCAGAAGGTGAACCGCTTGGCGCAACAGATATAGTCGGGACCGGTTGTGTGGTTTTATTGAAGAACGGCGAAGGCGTGTCTCAGCAAGTGGTAATTGTTGTGAAAGGCGATGTAACAGGTCGCGGGGTAGTGGATTCCACAGATATGATGGATATCATCGGACATATCAAGGGGACGTCTGCATTGAGTGGCGCATTCCTGAAGGCGGCGAACATGACGGGTAGCGCAAACGACGAGATCACGTCGGCGGACCTGATGGATGTTGTTACGCTTGTAAAAGCAAATCACTGAGATGATTTGGCAAATGATATAATTCGGAGGACATATGATGAAGAAAACTAGGAAGGTATTGATGACGATTGCTGTTGTTCTGGCGGTAGTCATGGTGATGGGAATATGCTCGGTAGCATTTGCGGCAGACGCACCGGCCTTTTCGGCAAGCGTAAGCGGACCGTCATCGGTTAAGCAGGGAGCGACTGTGACGTACAAGGTTACGTTTACGGTAAATTCAGGGGAAGGCATGGGCGCGTTTGATGCGGCGGTCAGCACAAGCGGGCTTGACGTACAGAGCGCGAGCGTAACTTCGGGACAGAGCTTTTTTGTGAATTCGTGCGATGCAAGCAACATTGTACTTGCAAACGACACCAATGTGGTGAATGCGGGACAGAGCGTGGTTATCACATATACGGCAAAGGTTATTGCAAAAGCGGGCGGAACGGTAAGCCTGGGTATTTCGAATGTGCATGGAGGCGGACGTGTAAACGGCGCGGCTACACCGGCAACCTATGCGGGGGGAGCTCCTTCCGCAACAGGAACAGTGGAGGCAGCGCCGGCGCCGAGCGATCAGCCGACCGACCAGCCGACTGACCAGCCGACCGACCAGCCGACTGACCAACCGACCGACCAACCAACAGGTCAGCCGACTGATAAACCGACAGGCGGTCCGTCCGCACAGCCGACAGCTTCCGCATCGACAGGTGCTGATGAGCTGGACGATGTTCCTAAGACCGGTGACACCTCCATGCCTGTATGGCCGTTCATCGCGATCAGCATCGCGGCGGCAGGAGTTGTTGTTTTCGCAGCCGGAAAAAAGGCGTTTTCCAAATAAGGCATTCAGAAAACATATAAGCACAGGGCGGGGATTTTCCCGCCTTGCTTGCTTTTGCGGAGAAAGAGTATGGACAGAAAAGAAAACGAGCAATATAGGCGGAAAATCGGCGAGGAACAGGAAAAGGGCAAGCAGCAAAACAGTGTTGCCGCATTTTTGAAGCGTTTCAAATGGTTGTTGGTACTGTGTGTTGGCACGGCGTGCCTTGCGGTCGTAGTCCTGTCGGCAACACAGCCAAAACCGCTGCCGGCGTCTCCCGTTACAGAAGAAACAAGTGTTCCGACACCCTCATTGAGCGCACAGCCCAGTCAATCGCCTGTACCCGGCGAAAAACAAATGTTGGGCGCAATGGCTGCGCTATACAAGCAAAACCCGGATATCGCGGGCTGGCTCAGTATCAAAGGAACTGTGGTGGATTATCCGGTGATGTATACACCGGAAGATGGGGAGTATTATCTGTATCGTAATTTTGAAAAAGAAGAGGATCCGAGTAAGGAAGGATGCCTTTTTATTGATAAAAATTGTACGATGGAACCGAGGAGCACGAATCTTTTGATACACGGGCATAATATGAAAAACGGATCAATGTTCCATACGCTTCTTGAGTATAAAGAGGAAGCGTATTATCGCGAACATAAGACGATACGGTTTGATACGTTGTATGAGGAAGAAGAGTACGAAATCGTTTCTGTGTTTTTATCGAAGATATACAAAAAAAGCGAAACGGACGTCTTTAAGTTTTATCAGTTCTATGATGCGGAAAACAAAAAACAATTCGACGATTTTGTCAGCAATTGCAAGGAGCTGGAACTTTATGAAACAGGGGTTGCACCTGTCTATGGCGATAAACTGCTGACGCTCTCCACATGTGAATACTCTACGGAAAACGGAAGGATCGTCGTTGTCGCGCGAAAAGTAAAGGCGGAGACAACATAAATCGCAGCTGTTTTTTGTTGCGGTATGGAAAATCGGCAAAAGACCGGGGAAAATCTTCGGTCTTTTTTGATTGTAATGGAACCTGAGCTATGGTATCTTAGAAATGATCGATAAACATGTGAAAAAGGGTGATAACTATGAATATCAAAGGAATGTCTAATTACAGAAGAAGGCTTGTCAGTGGATTGATCCTATACGGCATATTGTCGCTTGGGGTGATCCCGATCTTTACGCTTTACATGGGAACGCAGGATAATGTTCTGACGACATCCATGTCTGCGATGGGAAATACGAGCGGCGGGATGCATTTGCTGTTCATCATCTGGACGCTGATTTTTTGTGGCTATTTTGCAAGCTTCATGGGGTATCTGCTGATGCTCACCAAGAATACGCACTCTAAAATCCGCGGATTTGTTACGTTCGCTACGGTGGTGCTGATCGTTGGAAATATCTTCCCGTTTTTGCCGGAAACGTTACCCGGTTTTGCCGAGCTGCACAATCTGTTTGCGCAGATATCATCCGTGTCCCTTGCTGTTACGCTGATGCTGTTCACACTTACACTGCGCAATCATTATTCGGTATTATTTAAAAAGGCGTTGGTGTTTGTACTTATTATCTGGGCGATTCTGATTGCGTTCATGTCGATTTTCGGGACAAAAAGCATCACGGAAATGTCAGGGATCATCATTGCCTCTATATTCTTGTTCTGTGTGCTCTTGTGGCTTTATAAGGAGGATGCGTTTGATCCGGTGCAGTCTTTGCAGCAAAAGGATGTGCTGGAGGCGCAGGAAGCCGCAGATAAGCTTGAAAAGCGTGCGGAACAGGCAAAGAAGGATTATTTAAAGCTGGAGGCGGAAGCGCGTCGCGCGCGTATTACAGCCGACGAAGTTACCAAGACTGTGAAACACAATAAAGGGCAGGAACAAAAATGAAATTGATCTCATGGAATGTAAACGGCTTGCGGGCCGCGGCGGGAAAAGGCTTTTTGGATTATCTGCATGCGAGCGGCGCGGATGTATTTTGTATACAGGAAACAAAAATGCAAGAAGGACAGGCGGCGTTTGATTTTAAGGACTACAGCGAATACTGGAACAGTGCGGATAAAAAGGGTTATTCCGGTACGGCGGTTTTTAGTAAAATCAAGCCGCTTTCTGTGAGCTATGATTTTGATGTGGAGGAACACAGCCATGAGGGGCGTGTGATCACGCTGGAGTTTGCGGATTTTTATTTGGTGAACGTATACACGCCGAATTCGGGCGAAGGATTGAAACGGTTGGATTACCGGCTTGTGTGGGAAGATGATTTCCGTGCCTATCTGTTGTCCCTAAAGTCAAAAAAAGGCGTTGTGGTGTGTGGGGATCTGAATGTCGCGCATACGGAGATCGACCTGAAAAATCCAAAAACAAATGTGAAGAATGCGGGATTTACGCCGCAGGAGCGCGAGAAGATGACTGAGCTTTTGCAGTCCGGTTTCGTGGACTCGTTCCGCTACCTGCATCCGGACGAGACAGGGCGGTATAGCTGGTGGTCTTACCGCTTTAACGCGCGCGCCAATAATGCCGGCTGGCGGATCGATTATTTTATCGTGTCGGAAGATATGGCGGATAGGATAGAGCAAGCGGAGATATATGCGGACATTATGGGGAGTGATCATTGCCCGGTGGGGCTGGCAATAAAATAAAGGAGAAAAGAAGGATGATAACAACGAAGATCAGAGAGCCGATCAATATGGGAGAGATCGACTTTTCAGAGTATCCGAAGGTAGATGCAGAACTTCCGCGACGGGTCGAAAAAGTTCTTGGAATGGCTGTTGAGCGAGGGTTGGATGCTTTGATCGTTTATGCAGACAGAGAGCATTTTTCAAACATGGAATATCTGACGAAATATGATCCGCGATTTGAAGAGGCGCTGCTTGTACTTGTGCCCGGACAAACGCCGCAACTGGTGGTGGCACTCGAGGGCAAGGATTATTCTCAGATCATTCCCTATGAGGTGCAGCGACATGTATATACGGATTTTGGCTTGGAAGGACAGCCATCGGACGGAAAAAGCATTGTGAATGTGCTGCGCGACTGTGGTCTGCGAAAAGGGATGAGAACAGGGTTGGCAGGCTGGAAGGCATATGCTGATGAAACGATCCTTGATGTGCCCCATTATATCGTACAAGCGATTTCGCAAATAACGGGCGAATATATTGTTAACACGTGTAACCTATTTACGGACAGTACGTATGGGGTGCGCAGTACATTGAGCGCGGCGGAGATCGTACAGGCGGAGATCATGAATACGGTTGCATCACGTCAGGTATACGCGGCGATCAAGGCTTTGAAGCCGGGTGTTTCGGAGGCTGAAGCCGCAACGGCGTTTGGTATTTGCGCACAGCCGATGATGACATATCCCGCGATGAGTTTTGGTGAGAGGAACGTAGGAATGGGGCTCGCAAGCTCTACCTATGATACGCGTCTGAGGGAGGGTGACATCGTGTCAGTAGGGATCGGGTACCGGATGGCAATGATCCACAGGAGTGCGTTCTTTGTCAAAAACGAGCAGGAGCTGGAACGGTATACGAAAGACAGAGGGATGTCATTCTATGAGCAATATTTCAAGCTGGTGACCAAGTGGTATGAGACGGTGGGCATCGGCAAATCGGGCGGCGATATTTACCGCGCAATCGGTGTGCTGCGCGACGATATGGGGATTATGCTCAATATGGGACATCAGATCCATACAAACGAATGGATCAACAGTATTTTCTTTGAAGGTTCGCGACAAGAGATCAGATCGAGCATGGCGATCCAGTGCGATATCATTGCCGGATCGTCGCAGCCGTTTATGAGCGCGCATATCGAAGACGGGATTATTATTGCGGATGAAGCGCTGCGCGCGCATATCAAAAAGATCGCGCCGCAAGCTTACGATCGGATGCAAAACCGCAGAAGGTTCATGCAGAATGTGTTAAAGATTGATGTAGCGGAAGAACTATTGCCGACATCGGATATTCAGGGAATGATGTTCTTGTATATGGCAGAGCATGACACGATTGTTACAAACTGAATAGAGGGAAGGAAGACAGCGGTGATACTGCCGCTGTTTTTTTGTACAGAATTTCTTCATATACTCTTAAGAAAGTGTTTATCGGTCTGTAAAACACTTTTTGCTTTTTCATACTATAATGAAAGCAACAAGGTACGGGAGGATGATAGATATGAAAAAGGTTAGCGGAAAAATCGTGGCATGCGTTGCTGCGATCTCGATCATGGGCGGGGTATTATGCAGCTGCGCCCCATTTTATAGCAGGGCGGGGGAAATGATCAGAAGTATTGCGCAGATACGTGACGAAGTACAAGAGCAAACAGCGAACGTCGTTGAAGGCGTAGGCGATATCACGGAGCTGGCGATAGATAGTGGGAACGGGTTTGCGGAGCGGGTGATGGAGGAAATTGACAGAGGATTCGGATATTCCAGCGATGCGGAATGGACCGATGACGGAATGAGGCAATATAAGCCGGTGGGGGTTATTTACGAGGAAGCGAACGGCGAGTATTGGTATCATGATAAACCGCTGGCAGGTTTGTATGATGCCGGGTATAATACGATGACAAGTTCAGTAAATGCGGATATCGGCGCGTTTGTGATTATTGAGCGCGACGAAAAAGGAGAGATTACGGGCGCATATGAAACGGATAAGGAAACGTTTCAGCAGCAGGCGAATATCGATCTGTTCGAAAACGGCGAATATGGCGCGCAGGAAATGGGATATGATTATGTGCGGGAAGAGGTGAGTGTCAAAGGGCTGGATGCTGCCGCATTTATTCGGTTGGAAAACGAGTTGCGCAATCAATACCGTAATCAAAATGTGTTTGTGGAATGCAAGGACTATGTATTCTGCTTCAGCAAAGAAGATAAACTAGCCATCAGTTCGTGCTGTTATGTGGATGCTATACCATATGCCGCGCGGGTCTATGTGGATTATCAGCAGGATAAAGAGATTGATTTGAATATATTTGATATGGAAAAGACGGACGGGATCGTGATGGAAGAGCTGAACGTGAATGGAAGAAAACAAGACGAGAACGCGCTCAAAGATCAGATCAGGGATGCGGTTGCGAACGCGTATGGCATCAACTGGAAATATGTGATCGTGGATGTAATAGTGGTGTAGGAAACGGTTAGAAAAACGGCGGCGATCATGCCGCCGTTTTGTATGTGACGTCAGCTCCGTCGGAAAAAACAACAATGTCGCCTTTCTGGTCGGTGCGAAGAGTCGTTATGTTCTCTGTATGAAGAAGCTCGAGCGTTTCTTTATGCGGGTGTCCATAATCGTTATCCTTGCCGCATGTGATAATTGCAAGCGCAGGGGTAGTAGCGTCAAGAAGCGCTTCTGTGGTTGCGTTATGAGAGCCGTGGTGACCGATTTTGATCACGTCGATATCCATTTTGGGAGTAAAATTGCCCAACATATCGGCGATGGCTTCTTCCTCCGCGTCGCCCGAAAGAAGGAAAGAGGTTTCTCCGTATTCTATAAGCAAGACGATGCTCGAATTGTTGGTATCGTCATATTTTTTATCTTGCGGATTCAGAACCGTAAAGCTGATGCCGCCTATGGAAAAAGCATCACCTGCGGTCACATAAGTAACGGGGATCTGTTTTTCTTCCGCGGCGTTGACCATGTTATGATAGGTTTTGGTTTTTGCGGTTTTTGCCGTACGGTAAAACATATCGACAGGAATACCGAGCAATACATCGTCCATGGAGCCGATATGATCCGCATCGGGATGTGTGGCTACCGCAGCGTCGAGCTTTTTGATGCCAAGAGCCGCTAAGGTGTCTAAAATGCGCTGTGCGTCGTCGTTTTCGGCAGCATCTACCAAAACGGCGTGCCCATCGGGCGTATGCAGCACCATGCTGTCTGAGTTGCCTGTGTCGATCACATACAAGAGCAGGTCATTTTGTTTTTGTTCGGCGCTCACAAGAGCGTCTACATTTTGCTGCGCCGTGCCGTAGTTGATCGTATTGTTCCAGATATCGCCTATATTCCCCAAAAATGTTCCGTTTGAACCGAACACAAGGAACAGCGCAAGGATCAACAGGCAGATGAGCGCGATGATAAGCTGTAGCACAGAGCCTTTACTTTTTTTTCTCGCCATAGGTACTCCTTATATCTTTCTAGAAAAGATTATACTATAATAAGGAATATAAGACCATATGGGAGAAACGGATTTTATGACACAAGAAAAAGGGCGTGTGATCGTCGGGATGTCCGGCGGGGTAGATTCGGCGGTATCCGCGCTTGTATTGAAAGAACAGGGTTATGATGTTGTCGGCGTTTTTATGAAAAACTGGGACGACAGTGACGAGGACGCAATGTGTCCGGCAGAAGCCGATTATGACGACGTGCGTTGCGTATGCGAGCAGATCGGCATACCATATTATACGGTCAATTTTGAAAACGAATATTGGGAGCGGGTGTTCCGCTATTTTCTTGAAGAATATAAGCGTGGCCGCACGCCGAATCCGGACGTGCTGTGCAATAAGGAAATCAAGTTCGCAGCCTTTTTGGATTTTGCAAAAAAAGCGGGCGCGGATTATCTTGCGACCGGACATTACGCGCGGCTTTCGCGCAAGGACGGGGTAACTTATCTGAAGAAAGGGCTTGATGAGGGCAAGGATCAGAGTTATTTTTTGTGTATGCTGCGGCAGTCACAGATTGAGCGCGCGATGTTCCCGATCGGCGATATGCAAAAGGCGGATGTGCGCGCAATCGCTTCTCGGGCGGGGCTTTCTGTGGCAAAGAAGAAGGATTCTACCGGCATATGCTTTATCGGCGAGCGAAAGTTTAAGGAATTTCTGCAAACATACCTTCCGGCAAATCCGGGAGATATGAAAACGCTGGACGGTAAGGTTGTGGGCAGGCACGACGGGCTTATGTATTATACGCTCGGGCAACGGCGCGGGCTGGATATCGGCGGGAGCAAAGAGGGCACGGGCGAGCGGTGGTTTGTGGTCGAAAAGGACATGCAAAACAATATACTCGTGGTTTCGCAGGGGGCGGAGTCAGAGCTGCTATATTCGCGCGCACTGGTGATGAGCGGCATGAGTTTTATATCGGGCGGTGAGGAAAGAGAAGAGTTTGACTGCGGCGCGAAGGTTCGCTACCGCCAAGAAGATCAACAAGCGCACGCAGAAAAGCTGGAAGACGGCGTATATCGTGTTGTATTTGAGGAAAAACAAAGAGCGGTAACGCCCGGGCAATATTGTGTGCTTTATGCAGGGGACGTATGCCTTGGCGGCGGTGTGATCGACGAGGTTGTTTTTTAGAAGAGGCGATACTGATTTGGTAAGGGGGTTGTTATGATGTTGCAAAATGATGGGAATACTTTGATTCTATCTCTGGCTGATATTTTGAGCGGGAACAAGGTAGAAAGAGAAGCGATTTTAAAGGCGCTTGCGCTTTTGTGTGATGACTTTTCTTTCGATTGCGGGATGGTCTATGATGTGAATTTTCTGGAGCAGTTTTGCCTGATGGAGCATTATCAAAATTGTCAGATAGAATTGCATGAAATAATTGAGGGCAGTGAGCTTACGAAAAAAGAATGGGGTCATCTGGCGCAAAAGTCGGTTTTTTATATGGAAAAAGGCGCGAAAAGCACCGCGCTAGATCAGAAGATGCTTGCAATGTACGCAGCGGAATCGTTGGTATTAGCACCCGTAGCAGACCAGGTCGGGGACATCTATGGGATGGTGGCGCTGCTTAATACAAAACAAAAAAGGAAGATCGCAAAAGACGAATATAAAACGTTAACTTTGTTGTTATCCATGCTTGTCCGCTATGTGAGGATAAGAATGTATCAAAAAAAATTGGATCAAGCGCAAAGAAGCCTTGAGACGATGCTTGATAACACCGGGATCGATATTTACGTCAATGATTTTAATAACCATGATATTTTATATGTCAATAAATCAATGGCTGCGCCTTATGGCGGGGCAGAGCATTTTATGGGGCAAAAATGCTGGGAAGCGCTTTTCCCGGGGCAGACAGGTCCGTGTGATTTTTGTCCGCAGGACAAATTGATCGACGAGAACGGTGTTCCAACCAAAGTTTATTCGTGGGATTATCAGCGTCCGTTCGATGGTTCGTGGTTTCGGGTATTCAGTGCGGCATTCGAATGGATGGATGGGCGTTTGGCGCATGTTGTAAGCAGCGCGGATATTACTGAGAACAAGAAAAATGAAGCGATCATTGAAAATCTTGCCAACTATGACCAGTTGACGGGACTTCCCAACCGAAGAATGTTGATTCAAGAATGTGAGAGCCGTATAGACAAGGCGACGGAAACGGAGCAGGGATATCTGTTGTTTTTTGATATCGATGGATTTAAATCCATCAATGATAATTTTGGGCATGACGCGGGAGATGAGTTTCTGATCCAACTGGGAAAGTTTTTTTCAAGCATCCCCATGCTGGAAAATTCGATATACAGGAATGGCGGCGATGAATTTGTCGCAGTTGTAGGCGGGGAAGCGATCACAAAGACAAATATCAGAAGCCTTGCCGGATTTATTCACAAAAGGTTTAAGCAGCCGTGGAAGCTTAAGCAAGGAGAGGTTTGCTGTAATACCAGTATCGGGGTCGCCTGCTATCCGGAAGATGGGGTGACGGCGGAAGAATTGCTCAAAAAGTCAGACATGGCGATGTACCGGATCAAAAAATCCGGCGGGGGCGGTATCTGTTTTGGCTATGAGCTGAAGAGTAAAGAAGAATAGCTCGTTTGTATTTTTATGAATATGACAGCATGTGTCAGGTTATCTTATTATAATAAGAAGAAAAACCGGCAGGAGGAATACGAGCGTGATTGAATTGCCCGAAAGCATGACACTGGAAAGACAGATGACAAAGGAGCTCAAAGGAAAGCGGATCGAGAAGGTGATTGCTGGGAAAAGTCCGCATCGCTTCGCATTTTTTTGTGGAGACCCGCTGACCTATGACGCGCTGCTGCGCGGCAAAACCGTGGGAGAAACAAAAGCCTATGGCGGTCATGTGGAAATCGAGCTGGAGGATGTCCGGCTGGATTTTAGCGACGGGATCACGTTCAAGTTTTTGAAGCCCGGTGAGCCGGAGCCCAAAAAGCATCAATTGTATCTTTTGTTTGATGATGGCAGCGCGCTTTGCATGAGTGTACAGATGTACGGCGCGATGTGTGCGTTTCCGACCGGTACAAACGATAATCCGTATTATATAGCGGCACGAGAGAAGATATCACCGCTTTCCGACGCGTTTGATGTGAGCTGTTTTCGTTCCCTGATAGACGGCGTTGACAAGAAGAAAACTTCTGTCAAAGCGTTTTTGGCGACGCAGCAGCGGATTCCCGGACTTGGAAACGGGGTATTACAGGATATTTTGTGGGTGGCGAGGCTTCACCCCAAACGCAAGCTTGCCGATCTTTCCGGACAGGAAATTGCGGAGCTGTTTATGGCAGTCAAGGGTATTCTTGCCGCGATGGCAAAGCAGGGCGGACGGGATACAGAAAAGGATTTGTACGGCGGATCGGGTGGATATAAGACCATAATGAGTAAAAATAATACGCAAATGCTATGTCCGAGCTGCGGTGGAACGATCAGAAAAGAAGCATATCTTGGCGGCAGCGTCTATTATTGCCCGGTGTGCCAGAAGTTGTGAGTGGCAATGCAAAACAACCGTTTATTTGAGATCCTGTACTTCCTATTGAATAAGCAAAAAACGACGGCAGGTGAGCTTGCGGAAAAGTTCGAGGTTTCCGTACGCACGATCTATCGGGATATTGATGCGTTGAGCCTTGCGGGCATCCCTGTATATATGATAAAGGGTAAGGGAGGCGGCATATCGCTGTTGGACGGCTTTGTGCTGCAAAAATCTGTGCTGACGCAAGAGGAGCGGGATCAGATATTGATCGGACTGCAAAGCTTGCGGGCGGCACATTACCCGGAGACGGACGAAGTGCTTATTAAGCTGAACGGGCTGTTCCGTCAAAAGGGGCTTGACTGGATCGAAGTTGATTTTTCTGATTGGGGAAAAGAACAAAAAGAACGGTTCACGCTGCTGAAAACGGCGGTATTAAATAAGCAGGTGATCACATTTTTATATTTTGGAGCGAACGGTCAAAAAACACAGCGTGAAATGGAACCGCTTCGTATGCTCTATAAGGGCAAGGCATGGTATGTGCAGGGGTTTTGCCGGGACAGGAAAGATTACCGTACTTTCAAATTGTCGCGTATGAAAGAAATATTTGTGACAAAAGAAAGCTTTACGCGCGACGCGTCCATGCTGCCCGTGTTGCAAAAGACGTATGACGAAACACAGTATGTGGTCATTAAGATGCATATCAAAAAAATACTTTCTTATCGTGTTTATGATGAGTTCGAAGAGGAAGCGATCAAAAAGACAGAAACAGGCTTTGAGGTAACGCTTTCTGTGCCGGAGGATGCGTGGCTGTATAGCTATATCCTATCGTTTGGCGAACACGCGCAAGTACTTGAGCCGGAACATGTGAGAGAGAATATATGCAAGCGTATCAAAAAAATGGCAGGAAATTATGCGAATATGACATAATAAGTCATATTAAGGATGGTATGCTACTCCTACATTATAATATAAAGGAGTAAGCGATATGGAGTACGAAATAGTCAATGTGGAAGAGAAAAACGTGGAAGGGATATTGATCCATACACAAAATGCGGACGGCAAAGCGATGACAGACATGGCTGCGCTATGGCAGGATTTTTTTGGTCAGGGCAAGGCGGGGCTTGTCCGCGGACGCGTCAATGAAAATTTTATCGGGCTGTATACGGATTACGAAGGGGATTTTACTAAGCCGTACGCCTATCTGGCGGGCAGCGAAACGAGCGGCAGCGAACAGGCGGCTTTTACCGTAAGAAAGATTGTTGCGGGAAAGTACGCGAAGTTTGTGGCAAAAGGTGATTTGGAAAAAGAAGTTGGCACGATCTGGAGCACGGTATGGAGCCTTCCGTTAAAGCGGAGTTATCAAAGTGATTTTGAGGAATATATCGGCAGCGACGGGGTCACGGGAGAGATACACGTTTACATTGGAATTGAGGACTGATATGGATATCATTGAAGTAAACCAAACCAATCTTGATGGCGAGCATCTGTGCTGCGCGATTTCGGATAAAAAAAGTACGCAGATCAAAAAGGAATGGTTAAAGGAACGTTTTGCGGACGGATATCGATTTTATAAGATGAGCGGGCAAGGGAAAGCATTCATTGAAAGTGTACCTGCGGAGAATGCGTGGGCGCCTGTTAGCGCAAGTGGTTATGTGTTCATTGATTGCTTTTGGGTGTCGGGGGCGCTTGCGAAAAAAGGGTATGGAACGGAGTTGCTGAACGTATGCATCAAGAATGCGAAGCGAGAAGGAAAAAAAGGATTGGTCGCGATCTCCTCAGAAAGAAAGTGCCCATTTCTTTCTGATCCGCAGTTTTATAAAAAAAGCGGTTTTCTGATAGCGGATACCGCAGAACCATATTTTGAGCTGCTGTACCTGCCGTTTGAAGACGGAGCGCAACCGCCTCGTTTTTTGGAGCTTGCGAAGCAAGTGGGAAATGGTGCGCAAGGGCTGACGATATACTATACGGATCATTGTCCGTGGAACACGAAGTACATTCCGCTTCTCAAAAAGATCGTACAGGAGCGCGGCGTGGCGGTAAGCTTTCGAAAGCTTTGTTCGAGAGAGGAAGCACAGGAATGTCCGTGCCCATATGTGACATATGCCATATATTATAATGGTGTTTTTGTGACAAACGAGATGATGAGCGATAAGAAATTCATCAAATTCCTAGATGAAAAAGGACTGTGATATGGAGCTTGTGCCTGCAAAAACGATATTGGCAAAACCCAAAGACGATTCGTGGTTTGGAAACGACTACAATATGAACCTTTACCGCGGATGCTGCCATGGATGTATTTATTGCGATAGCAGGAGTGATTGTTATCATGTCGACGATTTCGACCGTGTGCGGTTGAAGCGCGATGTCCTCAGGATTTTAGAGCGGGAGCTTGCATCCAAGCGTAAAAAGGGAGTGGTGGGCGTAGGCGCAATGTCTGATACCTATAATCCGTTTGAAGAAAATCTGCAAGTGACGCGGCAGGCACTTCATTTGATTGAGCGGTTCGGGTTCGGGGTAGCGCTTGATACCAAAAGCTCGCTCGTGATACGAGATATTGATGTCCTTAAGCGGATCGCGCAAAAAAGCGGCGCGAATATCAAGATGACGATCACGGCGGCGGACGATATGCTTTCAAAAACGATCGAGCCGAATGTATGTGTATCCTCGGAACGGTTTCGTGCTATCCGTGCTCTTTCAGAAGCGGGGATTTTTACGGGGGTACTTATGACACCGTTGCTTCCGTATATCACAGATACCGAAGAGAATGTTTTAAAGATCATCCGGCTGGCGTGCGAGAACGGCGCGCGTTTTGTATTTTCGATGTTTGGGGTGACGCTGCGGCAAAACCAGCGGGATTACTATTATCAGAAACTGGACGAACACTTCCCGGGGATTGCGCATAAGTACAGGAATGTTTACAGAAGCAATTACTATTGCGCGTCTCCAAAAGCGAAGCAATTGAGGGCGCTTTTTCAAAGTGAATGCAAAAAATATGGATTGCTTTATCAAATGGGAGATATTGTAGCGGCTTATAAAAAGAAGAAACCGTTGATGGAACAAATAACTTTGTTTTGACCGGAATATACAAGAGACCCAAAATGTAGTGGTCATAAAAAGCGAAAACACCACATGAGGCGCAGTGTAAAACGCGCTTTTTTTGTGGATAACATGTGCATAAAAAAGACGAAAAAAATTGAATAAAATGTGTTGACAGGGAGTAGGTAGTTTGGTATTATGAATAAGCCGCAAAAAAC
>CAZBSH010000014.1:0-47152 GCA_964494645.1 uncultured Christensenella sp.
GTTCGAGATCAGGGAATATGATCTGGAAGACGTTAAGATCAACAGGAACAAGCGTCCGGCAGCACAGGTGCCCACAGAAGAAGAGATCGTCATTGACGAGGACATGAAAAACATCCTGAAAGACTAAAAAAGTGTTGCTTTTTTATGATGAAATGTTAGAATAAGAGTGTTAATAATTATGGAGGTGAGCGAACATGGCATATAAAATTTCTGAAGGCTGCATTTCCTGCGGCGCTTGCGCGGCGGATTGCCCGGTTGATGCGATTTCCGATGGCGGCGAACGCTATGTGATCGACGCGGATACATGCATCGATTGCGGAGCATGTGCTTCCACATGCCCGGTTGACGCGATTTCCGAAGCGTAATCGAAGTCACAAACGAGGTATAAAAGAAATCTGTCAAGAGACAGGTTTCTTTTTTTGTCGTGGAACGGATGCCGCGTGGAGCGCGTTTTTGTGATATAATAGGCGCATGGAACGAATTGACGACTTACAGTTAAAGGGACTGCGGATCATACAGGACAGTGAGCTTTTTTGCTTTGGCACGGATGCGGTGTTGCTGGCGGATTTTGCCGCACCCAAGAAAGGAGCGCGTATCGCAGACCTCGGCACGGGGACGGGGATATTGCCGCTGCTATTGTATGGCAGGCAGGAAGATATTACGGTGGACGCGGTCGAGATACAGGAAAAGCTTGCGGCGACCGCAAGAAGAAGCGTGGAATTGAACGGACTTGCGGAACGTATCCGTATTATACATGGTGACATAAGGGACGCGCACACTCTGCTGGGGGGAGCGTATGATATGGTGATCGTCAATCCGCCGTATGATAAGGCGACAGCTGCGATCCCGTGTATTGACGAAAGCCATCAGATCGCGCGGTTTGAAGTGCGTATCACTTGGGAAGAAATATGCAAGGCGGCACAAAAGCTGCTGCGCCCGGGCGGAAAATTTTGCATGATACATCGCGTTTCGCGTCTTGCGGAGCTGTTTGAAACACTGCGTTTATGCAGGTTGGAGCCAAAGGAAATGCGCATGATACACAGCCGGATTGTAAGCGAACCGTCGTGTGTGTTGCTGAGTGCGGCAAAGGACGGAAGACCGTCGCTTAAGGTACGTCCTCCGCTTATCGTACATGAGGCGGACGGTAGCGAAACTGCGGAGATCAGAAAGATATATCATAGGAACGGGGAAGAATAAGAATGGAAGGAAAGCTCTCCATTGTAGCAACGCCAATCGGGAATTTGGGTGACATCACATTGCGCGCCCTAAAGACGCTTGAGGAGGCGGATATCGTCGCGGCGGAGGACACGCGTCACACGGTCAAGCTTCTCAATCATTTTGAGATCAAAAAAAAGCTGATCAGCTTTCATGAGCACAGCAATGAGGCGCGTTATACTGAATTGCTCGGATTGCTGCATGAAGGCAGGCATATCGCGCTGGTTTCTGATGCGGGAACACCGTTGATCTCTGATCCGGGATCCGGGCTTGTTATGCGGTGTGTGGAGGAAGGGATCGAAGTCGAGAGCTTGCCGGGGGCGTGCGCGGCCATTACCGCGGTGACGTTGTGCGGGATGGATTGCTCCCGTTTTGCGTTTTACGGTTTTTTAAATACGAAAGCGGCGGCGCGAAAAAAAGAGCTGGGCGAGATATGCGCGGCGGCAAAGCCGTGCATCGTCTATGAAAGTCCCAACCGCGTGACAAAGACACTCAAGGATATTTGCGAGGTGTGCGGCGAGGAAACGCAGGTGTGTGTGGCGCGGGAGCTTACCAAGGTATATGAAGAAGTGGTGCGGGCAACGGCAAAAGAAGCACTCGACTTGTTTTTGGCAAAAGAAGCCATCAAGGGGGAATTCGTATTGGTGATTGATCCGCAAGTGCGCGTAAACGAAGTGACGGACGAGGATATTGTACGGGAACTGAGGCAAAGCATTGCGGACGGTATGACAAAAAAAGACGCCGCAGTCCATGTTGCGGCGCTTTTAGGCGTTCCAAAGAACAAAACATATCAGGTTGCCCTGCGGTTATAGGAAAATATGTTTTATTTGACTTGCTCTTGCATTTCTTCGATGCAGTGTGCACATACATTCCGTCCCTTGTAGACAGTTACGTCTTCCATGCTGTCGCAGAAAATGCAGGCGGGCTGATATTTTTTGAGTAAAATATAGTCGCCGTCTACAAAAATTTCGACTGGGTCTTTGCAATTGAAGCCCAAAACACGACGTAGTTCAATGGGGAGTACGACTCTTCCAAGAGAGTCAAGTGGCCTTACGATTCCTGTAGATTTCATGTGTTTTCCCTCCTATAACGAACAAATTTATCTTAACAAATAAACATATTTTCGTCAATGTAAGGCTATGGTGGTTTTGGAAAGGAACACCTGTAAAAAAATGGCGGTTTTATCAAGAATTTTACGGTTATGAAATTGCATTGCAGAGCCAAAAATTTAATCTATTAAATTGATTTTACTTGAATTTGCACAGAAAATGGTGTAGAGTGAGATATCATACAAAACACATATGCTTAAAACGAGAGGGTAACATGAAAATAATAAGTTCAGCAGTATTCAGCGAACTGCCAAGGCAGGAGCTGCAGGATAGGACGGCAGTCATGATCGACGCACTGCGCGCGTCCGCTACAATCATTACGGCGGTCTCCAATGGATGCGACCGCATTGTACCGACAGAAGAAGCAAACGAAGCGGCGGCAATCAAGAAAATTTCTGAAGGAAACGTGCTTTTGTGCGGCGAGATCGCGGCGCAGCGTGTAAGCGGTTTTGATCTTGGAAATTCTCCGCTTGAATATACGCAGGATGCTGTTGAAGATAAGATCATTATTTTCTCGACGACCAACGGGACGGTGGCAATCAAATCAATGGTCGCGGCGGAGGACGTCTTGATCGGTTCGTTTATCAATGCGCAGGCGGTTGCGCAAAAAGCGCGCGGTTTAGAGCGTGATATCGTTTTGGTATGTGCCGGAACGAAGGGCAAATTTTCGACGGATGATATGTTGGCGATGGGATGCATCATCGACCGGTTGTTAAAGATAGACGAGACGCTGGAGACGGACGATATGGGCAAAGTTGCGCTCAAGCTTTATCATGACGCAAACAACGATATCTTGTCGGCGCTTGAGGGGAGTACGCATTTTGAGTATTTGAAGCAGTTGAAGCTTTATGATGATCTGGAATATTGTACACGTGAAGATATGTTCGACGTGGTTCCGGTCTATCAGGAAGGTGTTATCATAAAAGGATAACCGGAGGAATAAAAAAGCGCGGCGCTGCCGCGTTTTTTTATGTGAAAATACGTGTATTACAATGGATAATACACGTCGAAAAAGCCCGTGATAAAAGCTTTTTTTGTTGTGCTATTGAAAATGGGGATGTAAAAATATATAATGTTACTTATGTATGAAGAGAAGGAGCGCAATAAAGGAATGAAGGGAAAATTTTATATTACGACGCCGATCTATTACCCGAGCGACAAGCTGCATATCGGTCATGCGTACTGCACGACGGCGGCAGATTCGATCGCGCGCTTTAAGCGCCAGACGGGTTATGATGTCATGTTCTTGACGGGGACGGACGAGCACGGTCAGAAGATCGAGAAGATCGCAACGGAAAAAGGGACTTCACCCAAAGAATATGTGGACGGTATCGTAGCGCAGATCAAGGCGCTGTGGGAGCTGATGAACATTACAAATGATGATTTTATCCGCACTACGGACAAACGCCATGAGGAGTGTGTACAGAAAATTTTTCAGAAGCTCTATGATCAGGGCGATATCTATAAAAGCGAGTACGAAAGCTGGTATTGTACGCCGTGTGAGGCGTTTTTTACAGACACGCAGCTTGTGGACGGGAAGTGCCCGGATTGCGGACGCGAGGTGCAGCGCGTGAAGGAGGAGAGTTATTTCTTCCGTGCCTCCAAGTATGCGGATAGGCTGATCGCGCATATCAAGGACAATCCGGAATTTATTCAGCCGGAATCGCGCAAAAACGAGATGCTCAATAATTTTTTGCTGCCCGGTCTTGAAGATTTATGCGTGTCGCGTTCATCGTTTACATGGGGCGTACCCGTTCCGTTTGACAAGGATCATGTGATGTATGTGTGGATCGACGCGCTTTCCAATTATATTTCGGCGCTTGGCTATCTTTCGGGCGACGATAGCAAATTTGAACAGTATTGGCCTGCCGACCTTCATTTGGTGGGTAAGGAGATCGTGCGGTTTCATACGATCATCTGGCCGACGATATTAATGGCGCTCGGGCTGCCGCTTCCGAAGCGTGTTTATGGACATGGCTGGCTTACGCTGCAAGGCGGGAAAATGAGCAAAAGTCGCGGGAATGTGGTGGATCCGGTGGTATTGGTGGGGCGGTACGGCGTAGATGCGATTCGCTATTTTCTGATGCGTGAGGCGCCGCTCGGGAGCGATCTGATGTTTTCCAACGAGCTGCTTCTTTCACGAATCAATGCGGATCTTGCAAACGATCTTGGAAATCTGTTGTTGCGTACGGTCGCGATGATTGATAAATATTTTGATGGAGAAGTTCCGACGGTCGGGGAAACGGATGCAGAGGATGCAAGACTGATCGGTTTTGCAAGTGGGCTGCACGAGCGGTTTGAAGCGCTGATGGACGAATGGAAGGTGTCTGAAGCGCTGAGCGAGGCATGGCAGTATGTGGGCATGCTCAATAAATACATTGATGTAACGATGCCCTGGGCGCTTGCGAAGGAAGAAGATAAAAAGCCGCGGTTGGCGAGCGTGATGTATCATTTGGCGGAGGGGCTGCGCATTATTTCTGTGCTGATTGAAAGCGTGATGCCGCAAACAGCTGTTAAAATGCGTGAACAATTGGGTATTGATAATTGTGGACCGCTGAGCGGTTGGGACAGTATTTTGGAATATGGACAGTTGCGCTCGGGCATCAATGTGATGAAAGGTGCACCTATCTTCCCGCGGATCGAGATTGATAAAGAGATCGCGGAACTTGAGATGCTGATGGCTGCGGCGCAGGAACAGCCCAAGCCAAAAGAAGAAAAACGCGAAGAAGAACAGATCACCATCGATGATTTTAAAAAGATACAGCTAAAGACAGCAAAGGTTGTTGAGTGCGAGAACCTGGAAGGGTCGGATAAGCTCCTTAAGTTGACTGTGAAGTGCGGCGATGAGCGCAGGACGATCGTTTCGGGCATTCGTGAAAGCTTCAGCGCGCAGGATATGGTGGAGAAAACAGTGGTGATTGTGGCAAATCTAAAGCCGGCAAAGCTGCGCGGCACGTTGTCGGAGGGGATGATCCTTGCCGTGGGAGACAACCCGAACATCGCGCTTGTGACGGCGGACAGCGAGGATGGATTGATCGTTGGATAACGAAGTGAAATTGTTTGATACGCATGTACATCTTTTGGATGAACGGTTTGATGAGGACAGGGAAGCGCTGATTGGAACTCTGGCGGAACAGGGGATCGAATATGTGATGGAAAATGCGCCGGATATTGCGGACAGTGTGCGAGCGGCGGCGCTTGCGGAGCAGCATCCTAATGTCTATGCGGCGGTGGGCATCCATCCGCACAGCGCGTCTGAGTGGGACAAAAAGGCAAAGGAAACGCTGCATGCTTTAAGCAGGCAGCAGAAGGTCGTGGCGATTGGAGAGATCGGACTTGATTACCACTATGATTTTTCCCCGCGGGATACGCAGAAAAAAGCGTTTGCGCAGCAGATTGAACTTGCGATCGAGCTTGATTTGCCCATTGTTGTGCACAGCAGGGAAGCAACGCTTGATACGCTTACCATCCTAAAGCAATACCCGCATGTGCGTGGAGAGCTGCATTGTTTTTCCGGCAGCGCGCAAACGGCGGCGGAGCTTTTGAACATGGGCTTTTACATTGCGTTTGGCGGCGCGCTTACCTTTAAAAACGCGCGCAAGACGATCGAGGCGGCGAAGGTCGTGCCTATGGAGCGTCTGTTGCTGGAAACGGATTGTCCATATATGACGCCCGTGCCGTTGCGCGGCAAGCGTAACGAACCTGCATATATGCGCTATGTGGCGGAAAAAATGGCGGAAGTAAAAGAGGTTCCCGTAGAGGAGATCGCAAGGATCACTACGGAAAACGCGAAGCGGCTATTTGGGATAAAGTAATGGACGCGCATTGCGCGCAGAATGGAAGAAAACTTTTGGATACCTATATTTATAAGATCGACGATGTAAATTACATCAACTTGACAAATAAGTGCACCAACGATTGTGAGTTTTGTGTGCGCAGGACGGGCAATGGTGTTGCCGGATATGATTTATGGCTCAAACAAGAGCCGGCGGCAAGCGAGATCATTGCGCTGCTTGAAAAAGACAAGACGGATGTTGTGTTTTGCGGATATGGCGAACCGACCATCCGTATCGACGAGTTAAAAGAGATAGCGGCATACGTCAAAAATTACGGCGGGCATACGCGCCTTAATACGAACGGGCATGCGAGCGTGCTTCATGGCAGGGATATTGCAAAGGAGCTGGCGGGGCTCATTGACGAGGTGTCTATCAGTTTAAACGAAGCGGATGCGCGTAAGTATGAAGCGGTGGTACATAGCCGTTATGGCGAGGACGGATTCCGGTATATGCTGGATTTCGCGCGGGATTGTGTGAAATATGGCATACACACAACGCTTTCGGTGGTGGACGTGATCAGCCCGGAGGATATTGAGACATGCCGCAAAATCGCGGAGGAAGTAGGTGCGCACTTTCGCGTGCGGCACTATATCTCATAATTTGTCATAAAATACCTTTGGATTGTCACGAAAAACCCCTTGTAAATCTTTTGGGGCAGGGGATGGTGTGTTATACTGCTCTTATGAAACGGATTGCAATTTGTGATGATGAGCCGCGGGTCTTGTCTGAACTTCAAGGATATATTCAGGAATATAGCGTACAAAATCAAATTACTTTGATGGTATCGAAATTTACTTGTGCAGAGCAGTTGTTGTGTTCTGCGCAAGTATTTGATTTGTTGATCCTTGATATACGGATGCAGGGCATCAATGGCATGGATGCGGCAAAACAGCTGCATACGCGCGGCAGGTTATGTGCCGTTATTTTTTTGACCGCATTGAAGGATTATGTTTTTGACGCTTTTGAGGTGGATGCGGTCAATTATCTTTTAAAGCCGATTGATCGGCAAAAATTGTTTGATTCGATGGATAAGGTGCTCAAAAAAGATGAGGCGGAGCTATTGATCAAGCAAGGGCATGATTACCGCAAGATCCGGTTGGACGATATTTTATATTTTGAGGCGATGGGGAGAAAGGTTGTGGTATACCTTGAGACGGAAACGCTGGAGTACTATCAAAAGTTTCAGGCGCTTTCGGCGCAGCTCAGTGGCAGCTTTGTACTGCCGCACCGAAGTTTTTTGGTCAACCTTGATCATGTAAAGGCGATCGGCGGAAATGACGTTGTGATGGATGATGGCAGTAAAATTCCGATTGCAAAGGGCAGAAAAGAAAAATTCGCACAATATCTGCTGAAACATTTTCAAAGGGATAAGCTATGACAGAGCAGGCATTCAACATCATATTCATTGTAGCTGATGTGGTACGGGCAATGCTGATTTGCCGGTTTTTGATCTGCTTTACCGGGGCGCGGAACAAGCCTGTTTCTTACCTGTTATCGGTTCTCCTGTTTATGGCAATAGACATGCTGGCTTTTTATGCAGGGGTAGGAGGTATTGGGGGGGACTTGATCCTCTTTGTGTTGCTGACAGGATTTTGTTTATTTTTGCTAAAGATAACGTTGATTCCTTCCATTACCGGTGCATTGGTCGTGGTGGTTTTGGTGGCGGTGCTGGGTAATATTTTCTCGGCGGTATTGATACTTGCAAGTGATGCACTTCCTGTACAAATGGTTTCCGTCATAAACCTGATCTGCATCGGCGCTTCTGTCGCCGCGCTATGGATGCTTCTTGGTTATATTTCCGCTCGTTTCTCTTTTGCGGAGCACAGCGGCTTTCCTTATATGTTTACGTTGTGGCTGCCGCTGATTGCTGTTTTTGTTTTCGCAGAGGTATTTTCGTGGGCGACAGCAAGCAATATTATTGTTGTGGATGCAAATGGATTCGGACAAATACAGTCTAAGCTGGATGTTCCCGGTTGGTGGGGGTTGTTTTTGTTTTTATTCGCGTTGATTTGTATCGTCGTTTTGTTTTGGTCTTATCAGAAATTCAAATCGTTTTATGCGGAGCGGGAGCAGGCGCTGAGGCTGGAACAGGAGTTGCGTTGGCAAAAGACGGCGTTGGAAGAAGCGACCGTAAGATATGATAGTACAAGGGCGTTCCGGCATGATTTAAAAAATCATCTGAATGTCCTGAATGGTCTGATAAGCGAAGGGCGGGATGTGGAAGCAAGAAAATATCTTGATAAGATCGGCGGATTTATTCAGCCGTTTTCCACGGAAATACAGTCGGGAAATCTTGTGCTTGATATCTTGCTCGGTGAAAAACTATCCGTTGCGCGGCAGGCGGGGATTTGTGTGACAGGCAGGTTTGAGATCGGAAAGACGGCAATTGATGATTATGATTTGTGTATTTTGATTGGAAATGCGCTTGACAACGCGATCCAAGCGTGCGAAAAAGTGCACGGAGATGATACATTTATTGATATCAAAATTGTGCGCAACAAAGGATTTTTGTGTTTGCAGATCATAAATTCAACAACAGGATACTGCCCGAAAGTACAAGGATATGGATTGCGCAATATGCGTTGCGTTGTTGAGAAATACAACGGTAGTATGGAAACGCTGAGCAATGCGTCCGTATTTGAATGGACGGTTTTGCTTTCCATCCCGTTACAGAAGGAAGGCGTTCCATTACAATTTGATTGATTCCCTCCTGAATATATACGAGAATATGTATAAACGGACACAGGAGGATGTAGGTATGTCAATCAACGGTATCAACCATGGTAACAATGAGTACAGTGGTGTGTATGCGACAAAAAACATGGAAATGCCCGAACAGAGGGAAGGCGTACGTGAGAGAAGCGAGAAATATGAGGAACGCATCTCCGATCCCGCTTATCGGCTGGATGAATCTGAAGGCGCTCAAAAGCCGTACCGGTATCGCGTCGAAAAAGACGGGCAAGGCAATGTGCGGGTAGTGTTTGGAGAGCGGCGGTCTGCCAAAACAGAGGAGGCACAGAAAGAGGAGCGCAAAGACGCGGCAAGCTGGGCGATCACAGAGTTGATCCCTGATCCGGAAGATCCGGATAACATTCATAAAGCAAAGCGGCGTGTTGTGGCACGGGGAACAGGGCAGATGCCGGGTATGGATCATCCCGAGATCAAAGGAACACATCGTTTGTAACCTGGAAAAGAGGCTGCGATGCCGCAACCTCTTTTTTTGTACCGGTTTTATTCTGCGCGTTCTTTGACGGGGGCGCGGCGTGTAACGAGCCAGCCAAAGAAGAGGAAGAGGACGGCAATGCAGACAAAAAACAGCGCGGCGTTTTGGGTAGTCGTCATCCAATCCCCGAAATTTCGTAAAAAGGAAACCAGCGGATCATGCGGGGCGGGAAACATATTATCAACCGTGCTGAAGCGTGCGTTGATGTATACAAGCAGCGCGATGATCCCGACGGGAACGCCTACGGCGACGATAACGCGCGCGGGATTGCCCATTCGGTAGAACGCGCCCGCGATGAAGTAACCAAGGGAGATGGCGAACAGATAAACGGTAAAGAAGAACAACAACAGCACGTCAAACGAACCGGAAAACTGCGAGCTTGCGGCAGACGTGCCCCACAGATGGGGAACGGCGTCAAACAGGATGCTTAGGAACGCGGTCACAGCAGCGCCTGCAAGCGCAAACAGGAAAAAGCTGATGAAATGCGTGCGGCGCGATACGCTGTTTGCAAGTGCGATGCGGATGTTTTCGCCGAAGCTTGCAAGACCAAGGATAAACAGGAAGATCACGGCAATAGGCAGCGTTGCCATGTTGAAGGAACCGGATCCGGTACCAATCAAAATAACCGATATGCCGGAAGAATCTCCGATCATCGTTGCCTGATTGGGGTGCAGCCCTGAAAAAAAGGCTGAAAATATGAATGTGACTGCCGCAACGATCAGGTAAAAGACCAAAAATGCGATACGGTTCGTTTTCCATTGCCAGAACAGCATTTGTTTGAGTTTCATGTTGAAAAATCCTCTCTTTCTTACGCGTTTGTCAGGTGGATGAAGAGCTGCTGCAAATCAAGCGGTGTCACCGTGAGACCGACAGGTACACTTTCGCGCTCGCCGAGGATATGCGCAAGCATGAGTCCGCCCAGCTCTTGTGTGCCGAGGATGTTTTTGCCGGCGCACCACGTAAGTACGGTGTCTTTCGGACCGGATAAGGTGAAACCCATTGTTTGAATGTTTTCCGTATCTTCTTCGAGCAGGATACCGCCGTCCTTGATAATAACGACGCGGTCGATCAGTCCCGCAACCTCTTCGATCAGGTGTGTGGAGAGAATGACAGTACACGGGCGCTGCGCATATCGTGCTAATAACTCGTCGTAAAAAAGCTGTCTGTGGTTGGCGTCCAGTCCCAGAACCGGCTCGTCGAACAACAAGTGATAAGCACCGGACGCGAGCGTTACGATCAGTTTGAAAATGGAACGGTAACCTGTGGAAAGTTTGCCGAGTTTTTTCTTTGGATTAAGACCAAATTTTTGAGCGAGCAAGTAGGCATAATCCATATCAAAATCAGGATAAAAAATGTTAGACCATTCGAAGATACGACGCATGGGGGTGGAGGGATCGTAAAGCGTATCCTCGCCCATACAGGAAATATTGGCAAGTGCCTTGTCATTTTCCATGACAGGCAGTCCGTCTGCGTAGATGAAGCCTTCGGTGGGAAACAGGCGGTTGGTCACAAGATTTAACAGCGTTGATTTGCCTGCGCCGTTGCGCCCCAACAGTCCATAGATATGATTGTCTTCAAAGGAAAGGTTGACGCGCGTAAGAGCGGTCGTATCCTTAAACCGTTTGGTCACGTTTTTTAATTCGATCATTTTTTGGCTCCTTTCGTAATCATGACGATCAGTTCTTGCGGACTGATGCTAAGTTTTTGCGCTTCGCTGAGTAGACGAAGGATGTAGTCCTCATAAAAAGATTCTTGCCGTTTTTTTAGAATCGTTTGCGCGGCGCCTTGTGCTACAAACATGCCGATGCCTCTTTTCTTGTATAATATGCCATCGTCTACAAGCAGTGTCATGCCCTTTAAAACGGTGGCGGGATTGATGTGGTAGAGCGTCGAGATTTCTGTGGTGGAGGGGACTTGCGTTTCTTCACCGAACGCGCCGGATAAGATAGCGTCTTCGATCTGCGCGGATATTTGCAAATAGATCGGGGTGTCGCTTTCAAAATCGATCTTCATAGTATCCTCCTTGGCATGATTGGTTAGTTACTTATGCAACTAACTATATAACAATGCTGTTTCGCTGTCAAGAATATTTTTACAAAGAAAAAAAGAACCGCTCAACATGAGCGGCTCTTTTGTAATCGGTTTGTAAGGAGCGCTTACAATTCTTTTTGCAGCATCAGTATTTCTTCGCCGTTCAAAATCTCGCTCTGCATACTGTCGCTCGCAACAAAACCAAGATGTTCGCGGTATATTTTCAAAGCGCGATAATTGGACGGATCTACATTGACTTCTACCATCTTGATGCCAAATGTTTTCATATCCGCAAAGGCAATATTTAAAAGAGACGTACCAAGATTGGGATTTGTCTGCGGATCAATGATGTTGATGCTGTGTAAAAAAACTTTATCCGGATTATCGAAGTTGCGCATAAAATAGACGGCGCCTAAAATCTCGTCGTATTCTACGGCAACATACACGCGCGCGTGCCGCAGCATTGCGATTAGGTCGAACACGTCGAGCCCGCCCGCTTCATAAGACGAATTTTCGATTTGGATCAACTGTTCCACGAGATCAAAATCCCGTTCCTTTATATGAAAATATTCAATTGCCATAATAATCGATTCCTCCAATAAGATCGTTAATGATCATAAACTATTCTTAAGAATTATACCCAGAAAAGTTAAGATTTGCAATAGTTACCTTTGTGTGAAGGAAGGGAGCTCCTGCATGACACGATCCGAATACTGCGCAATCCGCGCGTCTTTTTCTGAATAATTTCCGCGCAGCAATATTTTTTCCGCAAGGCTGAACGCGTCGTTCTTTCCTACGATGATGTGATCAAGCATATCGATACCAAGGGCGTTCATCGCAAGTAAAATGCGCTGTGTCGTATCAATATCTTTTTTGCTGGGTTGCGGGCTGCCGCCCGGATGGTTGTGCGCGACGATGACCTTATGCGCACCCGTACGAATAACGCTTTCCGTGATGTGGCGGATATAGACGGGCGCTTCTGTCGCGGTACCGCGGCTCAATAATTCTGTGTGGAGCACGGCGCAGTGCGCGTCTAAGCATACTACATAAAACTGTTCTTCCGTTTTGCGTTGAAACAATGTTTGTACGTAGTTGATCGCGATATCAATCGATTTTAGTTTAGGCGCTTTGCCTCTTTTATCCGAAGCACTTCGTGCCGCGAGCCCGCCTGCAAGAGAGATCAGGATGGCGCTTTGTTCCCCAATGCCGTCGACGCGGGCGATGTCTTTGATATCCGCATGCAAAAGGCGATCCAAGCTGCCGAATTTTTCAAGGAGAGTATGGGCAAGCGCATTGGTATCGCGGCGCGGCAGGGCATAAAAAAGCAAAAGCTCGAGTGCTTCATGGTCTTCAAATGCGCTGATGCCTTTTTGCAAAAAGCGGTTTTTGAGGCGTGCGCGATGTCCGTCGTGCATTGAAATAAGACTTCCCCCCCAATGGATGTATATTTCTCGGTCTTTAAGATAGTTCGTCGCCCATACGGCGTATTCCTGTAAAGAGCATAAAAAAGTATGTATTCTAACTTTATTTTCTGCTATAATATATACGCATTCGTTTGCATAAATGTCAGGAGAAAATGAGAGATGTTGGAATTTACACTCGCACCGCGTAAAAATGAAATGGTAGACGCTCTGAAGATGATTCTTGCGATTCCGAGCGTAAAGGATGAAGCACAAGGGAATATGCCTTATGGAAAAGGTGTGTTTGACGCTCTGATCAAGACGCTCAATCTTGGGGAAAAACTTGATTTTGACAGCGTGAATTTTTTTTCTCATCTGGGATATGTGGAATACGGCGATGGTGAGGACATGCTTGCTATTGTGACGCATCTGGATGTTGTACCGGCGGGCGAGGGCTGGACGGTGCCGCCGTTTGAGGGAACGGTGAAGGATGATCGCATATACGGGCGCGGCGCGATCGACGACAAAGGACCTGCAATCGCCGCATTGTTTGCGTTGTCCGCAATCAAGGAAAATTGTATCAGCCTCAATAAGCGTGTACGCATCATATTTGGATGCGACGAGGAGAGCGGTTGGGCAGATATGGATTTTTATAAAAAAAACGGTGGGGAGATCCCCACGATGGCGATATCGCCGGACGCGGAGTTTCCTATTGTAAACGCGGAAAAGGGCTTGCTGCACTTGACGCTTCGACGTAAGGCATATGATTTTCAAAAAGGCGGCGCGCTCATCTTAACGGATATGCGTGCGGGAGAGCGCGTGAATGTGGTTCCTGCGCTTGCGGAATGCGCGATTGAGGGAAACACGCAAGCGCTTGGCGCGATGATCGATATTTTTAACGAGGATTGCCCGATGAAGATCACTTCTGTGTCTACGGACAAAGGGATGATTTTGCAGGCGCACGGCATTTCGGCGCATGGATCTAAGCCGGAGGACGGCAAAAACGCATTGATGTACCTGCTGCAGTTCTTGAACACATTGCCTTTGAAAAAGAACGCGTGGAGCGACGCGGTGTATGAGCTTGCGGCGGCAGTCGGAACGGAAACGAATGGCGCGGCGCTGGGCATTGCGCAGGAGGATTTTTCAGGCGCGCTTACTTTAAACGTCGGCTACTGCAAAGCGCAGGGCGATGATATTGCGATCGGTGTGGATATTCGCTATCCGATAGACAGCGACAAAGAAAGTATTATACAAAAGATCAAAGAAAAGCTACAGGGCTTTGAGGTAGAGGAAACGTTTTCGCGCCCCTCGCATTATGTTCCGGAGGATTCGCCTCTTGTCAGCGGCTTAAAACAGGCGTATGAGGAAGTGACGGGCGAACAAGCCTATTGTATTACGATGGGCGGCGCGACGTATGCGCGCGCGTTTCCAAATTCTGTGGCGTTTGGCGCACTGTTTCCCGGGCAAACGGGCACAGAACATCAACCGGACGAATATATTGAAATCAATTCGCTCGTAAAGGTAGCGGATATTATTGCAAACGCCATACTGGTGCTTTGTAAATAGCATGCAACGAAGGAGTTTTTAAATGAAATGCTTAACTAGTGACGAATTACGACAGATGTATTTGGATTTTTTCAAGAGTAAAGGACACGCGGTCATAAGAAGCGCGTCACTGATACCGGAGAATGATCCGACCGTTCTTTTTACGACGGCGGGTATGCACCCGCTGGTCCCCTATCTATTAGGACAAAAGCATCCGGCAGGCACAAGACTGACTGATGTGCAAAAATGTGTACGCACGGGCGATATTGACGAGGTGGGTGATGAATCGCATTGCACCTTTTTTGAGATGCTGGGAAACTGGTCGCTGGGCGACTATTTCAAAAAGGAAGCGATCGCGTGGAGTTATGAGTTTTTGACGAGCGATGAGTGGCTGGGCATTGAAAAGGATAAACTGTATTTTACATGCTTTGCGGGCGACGAAGACGCGCCGCGCGATATGGAAGCGTACGATCGCTGGCGTGAGATGGGCGTAGAGGACGATCACATCTTTTTCTTGCCTAAAAAGCACAACTGGTGGGGGCCTGCGGGGCTCACAGGACCATGCGGACCGGACAGCGAAATGTTTATCGATACGGGGAAGAGCGCATGTGGTCCGGATTGCGATCCTTCGTGCGACTGTGGGAAATATCTGGAGATATGGAACGACGTGTTTATGGAATACAACAAGCAGGCGGACGGGATGTTTGTGCCGCTGGAACAAAAAAATGTAGATACGGGTATGGGGCTTGACCGCACGATCGCTATTTTACAGGGAAAAAAATCTGTTTATGAAACGGATGTGTTTGCACCCATCATCGCAAAGATTGAGGAGCTTTCGGGCAGCAAATACGAGGACGCGGACGAAGAAACAAGAAAAGCGTTTCGCATCGTTGCCGACCACATCCGCTGTGCAACGTTCATGATCGGCGACGAACGCGGCATTACGCCGTCAAACGTGGATCAGGGCTATGTATTGCGCAGGCTTCTTCGACGCGCGATCCGTTTTGCGGGAAAGCTTGGGATTGCGGAGGGAAGTCTCTCTAAAATTTCTCAGGTAGTGATCGACAAATATGCGCATGCATATGACGAGCTGCATCAGAACGAAGCAAGAATATTGACGGAAATCGAAAAAGAGGAGGAGCGCTTCCAGAAGACCATCTCGCAGGGGTTAAAAGAATTTGAAAAGGTGACAGCAAACCTTGCGGCGGGGGATGTGATTGACGGAAAGAGCGCATTCCGTTTGTACGATACGTTTGGGTTTCCGATCGAGTTTACCTTGGAGCTGGCAGATGAACGCGGCTTTGCCGTAGATAAAGAGGGATTTGATAAGGCGTTCGAGCATCATCAGGAGCTTTCTCACGCGGGCGCAGAACAGCGCTTCGCGGGGGGGCTTGCCGATACGAGTGAGCAGACGGCACGTCTGCACACGGCGACGCACCTTTTGAATGCGGCGTTAAGAAAGCTGCTGAGTGAGGATATCGTACAGAAAGGCTCTAACATCACGGCGGAGCGTTTGCGTTTTGACTTTAACTTTGAGCGTAAGGTGGAGCGCGACGAGCTTGACAAGCTGGAAGAATACGTCAATGAAGCGATCGATGCAGGGCTTGACGTGACGGAAGAGGAAATGACGGTAGAGCAGGCCAAGGAACAGGGTGCGATGGGTGTGTTTGATTCCAAATACGGCGAACTCGTGAAGGTGTATACGATCCCGGGATATTCCAAGGAAATTTGCGGCGGCCCGCACGCGAAGAATACAGCGGAGCTTGGTCATTTTAAGATCAAGAAGGAGCAGAGCAGCAGCGCAGGAGTCAGAAGGATCAAAGCGGTGCTGGACTGAGAAGGAAAATAAAAGAGCTGCCTTTATAAGAGGCGGCTCTTTTTTGTTGTATATGATCGATCCGCAGGCGTGATGCGGTGTTTGCTTCCGACGTTTTTGCAAGCGCAGCGCGCAGACTCGAAATGCAAATAGCCATCTAAGGCTGCGGTATGCAACGTGTCGATAAGAAGCAGCTTAGCTTACGGAGTGCATACGGTCAAGCGGCCAGATGACAAACGTCGCGTGACCCACGATCTGGTCTTTGGCGATCGCGCCGATATAGGCGGTGCGGCTGTCTAACGAATGCGCCCGGTTGTCGCCCATCACAAACACGCTGTCCGCAGGTACGGTTATGGCTTCCATGTCCGCGTAAGGATCGCTGCTGACATATGTTTCGCTGAGCGGCTCGCCGTTTCGGTATACGGTGCTGTTTTTGACTTCGAGCGTATCACCGGGCAGACCCATAACGCGCTTGACGTATGTTCCTTCCATGCCCGGATAGTGTACGATGATGATGTCGCCATATTCGGGCAGACCGAAATAACGGCTGACTTTTTCGACGGCAAGGCGCTCGTCCGATTCGAGCGTCGGCTGCATGGATGCGCCGTCCACTAAAATGATCTCGAAGAAAAACGCCCGAACAACCAAGGCGATGATGACAGCGATGATGATGGAAAGGATCCACCCCCATACGGCGCGCGCCTTGCTTTCCGTACGCGGCACGGCACGCGTGGGTTTACGCTTGCGACCGAATTCGTCGTACTCTAAAAGATCGTCATCAATAGGCTCGAAATACGAGTCGTCCTGCTCGGCAGGGTCATAATCCTCTTCATAAAACGCTTCATCCGTATCGTAATACGGCTCTTCGTAAGGATCCTGTTCGTCAATATGCGGGGCGTTTTCATAAAGATATTCATCTTCGGACCGGGTGTCATACCCTTGCGGGGGAATGACGACGCGCCGGCGATAGATATCTTCTTTTGGTGGTGCATCAAATTCTTCGTCATTGCCATACCCGCCGAAGTTGGAACGGTCGCGCGGACGGTATGGTCTGTTGTTTTCGTTTCCTAAGTCTCTGCTCATGTAGGTACAACCTTTTTCAGTCTTTTTATAAATGTTTCGTAATCGAGCATCACGATGCGTCCGCACGTGATACACTTGATTTTGATATCTGCGCCTGTGCGGATCACAATCCAGCGACAACCTCCACAGGCGTGAGGTTTTCTCATTTCTACAATATCTTTACAGCTGATTTCCTGTTTCATAAACACCATTCAATCTTTTGGGAACACATACTGTTACTATTATACATGATTTTTTTTTGAAAGCCTAGGAGAAAATGAGGCTTGCATATAAATTTGGGGAAAGCTATAATTATAGTTGGTCAGTAAAGCTTTGAAAAATACGGGAGGTGAGATTTACGTGGACGCAGACCCTAAACGAACGCAGAATATAGCAACAGGCAGCGGTGTGCGGACAATGTATTTTCGCCCGTGATACCGCCTGCCCATAGAAAGCAGGTGAAAAGCAATGATCAAGATTTTTAGCACGGCGCAAAACAACAAATTCAAGGAAATCGACAGTATCGAGCCGGGCGCATGGATTCATTTGCTCGATCCATCGGAAGAAGAGATTGTTTCCGTGAGAGACGCCCTTCACATCGAGGATGAGTTTATCCGTGCCGCGCTTGATAGCGAAGAGGCGGTTCGTATTGACGTAGAAGACGATCAGACGCTGGTATTGGTGGATATTCCGGTCGTCACTTCCGAACGAAATTCGTTTGTATACACAACTTTGCCGATGGGAATCATCGTTACGGCAGACAACATCATTACGGTATGTCTGGAGGAGACTTCTATTTTAGAGGATTTCTGGAATCAGAACATCCGCGGCGGGTTTGATACGTGCAAGAAAACGCGTTTTTTGTTACAGATATTATATAAGAACGCAAGCAAATATTTGCAGTATCTGCGGCAGATTGATAAGGCTTCTACGCAGGTAGAGAACGCACTCCATAAATCCATGAAAAACAGCGAGCTGATTCAAATGCTCAAGCTGGAAAAATCGCTCGTGTATTTTTCAACCTCCCTGAAATCAAATGAGGTCGTGCTGGAGAAAATGCTCAAATCGCGTGTGATCAAAAGCTATCCTGACGATTTGGATTTGCTGGAGGACGTTATTGTTGAAAACAAGCAGGCGATTGAGATGGGAACCATCTACCGGGATATCCTTTCGGGCACGATGGACGCGTTTGCGAGCGTGATCTCCAACAATTTAAACATCGTCATGAAGGTATTGACCTCCATTACGATCATTATGGCGATCCCGACCCTGTTTGCAAGTTTATGGGGTATGAATGTGCCGCTGCCTTTTGCGACCGATCCGCTGGGCTTTGTGTGGGTGATCGTGATCGCGTGCATCAGCTCCGGTATTGTGGCGTTTTTCCTGTGGAAGAAGAAAATGTTTTAGGATTGCATAAATGACTGCAACGGCTTGTAAACGATATGGAAAAATGCTACAATAATGATACAAAAAATATGAAAAGTATCTGGTAAGGTTGATAATATATGAATGAAAAAATTGTGATAAAGGGCGGAATCCCGCTGAAGGGAACCGTGGATGTGACGGGAGCGAAAAATGCTGCGGTTGCGATTTTGCCTGCAACCATATTGGCAAAAGGAGTTTGCGTCATTGAAAACCTTCCGAAGATCGCGGATGTTTTGATTATCAAACGGATTCTGGCTGAAATCGGTGCGGAAGTGGAGTTTGGCGACGACGGCACAATGACGGTAGACACGACAAATATCAACACAAGCAATGTTACAATGAACCTGGTCAAGCGTATGCGCGCTTCTTATTATTTGTTAGGCGCGCTGCTGTCGCGCTTTGGCGAAGCGCAGATCAACCTGCCGGGCGGCTGCGCAATTGGTGAGAGACCTATTGATCAGCACATCAAGGGGATGGAAGCGCTGGGCGCTGAGGTCAAGACAGAATATGGGATGCTCAAAGCAAAAGCGCCGGAAGGACTTGTGGGCAGTGACGTATATTTGGACGTTGTCTCGGTAGGGGCGACCATCAATATTATGCTGGCGGCGGTGTGCGCGAAGGGGCAGACTTCTATTGTTAATGCGGCAAAAGAACCGCATGTGGTTGATATCGCGAACTTTCTTGTGTGCATGGGCGCAAAGATCAAGGGCGCGGGTACGGATGTGATCCGTATTACGGGTGTGGAAAAGCTGCACGGTTGCAACTATTCCATCATTCCTGATCAGATCGAGACAGGGACGCTGATGATCGCGGCAGCGGCGACGCGCGGCGATGTGATCATCAAAAACGTGATTCCCACACATATGGAAGCGTTGTCCGCCAAGATGGTGGAGATGGGTATTGATGTGCAGGAAGGCGCTGATTTTATCCATGTGAAATGTGAGGACAGACCGAAAGCGGTCAAGATCAAGACAATGCCCTATCCCGGTTTTCCGACGGATTTGCAGCAGCCGGCAACGGTACTGCTTTCTACAGCGGAGGGTACGAGCATGATTGTGGAAAGCATATTTGAATCACGATTTAAGCATATCAACGAGATACGCCGCATGGGGGCGAAGGTCAATACCGACGACCGTGTCGCGGTCGTAGAGGGCATAGACAAGCTTACCGGCGCGCCGGTGAGGGCGACGGATCTGCGCGCGGGCGCTGCGCTTATTGTGGCAGGACTGATGGCGGACGGGATCACAGAGATCCACAACATAAAATATGTGGACCGAGGATATGATCACATCGAAGATAAGCTTAAGCAGTTGGGCGCGGACATCCGCCGCGAAGAAGTCGTTCGCTCGGACGATGATGACGACCTTGATCTTTTTTAATCGGATAGAAAGCAAAGAGAATGCCGATGGCATTCTCTTTTTTGATGCGCGTAGTTACTTTAGGGCGGCGATGATGTCATGAAATGCTTGGATCTCTTCTGCGTCGTCTGATACAGAGAGCGCAAAATCAAAGCATTTGGATTCGCCGGGTTCAATGTGCATAAGCATACTGTTTTCTCGCGCATGTGCGCGCCCCATGGGCGTATATACGCCGGGATTGATGCCAAGCGCGTAATCTCCCGCCATCATAGATTTCCATTCGGTCATGAAGGGCAGCTGTCCGGTATTGTATTTGATTGCAACGGCAAGACCAAGCGCCTCGTTTTCTACCAGCATGAGCGTGTCCTTGTCTACGCCGCCGCGCAACTTGTAAAAATAGCATTCCTCCGGTCGACCTGCGCCGGGGGCATCCATCCGGAGGCGTGTATCAAATCCGCTTTTGGCAACCGCGTCGCGCGGGATACATTCCTGCTCAGCCAAAAACACTTTTGTATGTTCGCTGATCAGTGGATAGCCGAAGTTGAAGTGGTAAAGAATCATGAAAGGCTGGCGTTCAAAGCCCTCATTTTTGATCTCGTCGTGGAAAATGATCTTGTTCTCGCCGTATTTCAGGCGAATGGTGCGTTCGCATATGAGATGTTCGGCGTACACCTCGCTTTGACGCAGTTTGCCACGCACAACGATTTCGGGCGTATCGCCCGATCTGCCTTCTACAGTTGCGCAGATCTCCTCCGCCGGGGTGCAGGGCATGGGACCATGAAGACCAAGGGCTTTACCTGCGTCTTCACAAGGGGCGCCCATGTGCGTCATACCGCAAGACATCATCATTCCGCCAAAAAAGTTTTTGTAAAAACCGTCTTTGCCGCTTTCCACATAATAAGCGGGAGAGACAATGCCCGTATGGGAGAGAAAGCTCAGGTTGAGCCCCTTGTAGGTCACCTCGCCAAGGGAAAGCCCGCGGTCGCAGATCACCTCTGCTTGCAGTTGCGCGCCGTTTTTGAGACGCAAAAGCTTTACGCCGTTTTCCTTTCCGTCCAACAGCATCTCACTGCGAACGCCAAAGGTTTGATAGTCGTGTCCGATATACGGTCTTGTTTTTTGGTAAGTTAGATGCATAATAGACCTCCGCTTTTATGATATTATTTTGCTTACAATAAATTATAATATAAAAAGGAAAGAAAGAAAAACGTTTTTTCACAAGAATAGAAAAATAAAGAACGCGGAAAGAATGGGTTGACAATATACAAAAGTAACGATATGATAAAATAGTAAAAGGTTTTTCTGATAATCTTGTTTAAAAACCCTAAAAAACGCCTAGAAACTATATGAAAGTTTTATTTTTTTACACAGAAGAAAAACGTTTTACCGTTTATAAAAAGCCGTTTTAAAAGAAATTCAGGAGGTATGAAAGATGAAAACAGTATTTAAGGATTCGTATTCCATCCCGGTAGACCGCGACGCCGTTTTTAATACAGGCGGCGAGGCATATGCACGATGCCAGAGATTGCGTCATCAGGTTGTGAACGCAAAGTCTTATATCTGCATGGAGCGCGCCCGGCTGATTACGCAGTCGTACAAGGAAACAGAGGGGCTGCATCCGCTCGCGCGCCGCGCAAAAGCATTTGAAAAGATATTGTCAGGTATGTCGGTGTATATCCTGCCGGATGAGATCATCGTTGGTCATCAGGCGGGAAAACAGCGCAGTGCGCCGCTCTTTCCGGAATTTGCGGTGGAGTGGATTGATGAGGAGATTGAGACATTTGAGAGACGTCCGCAGGATTCCTTTACCCCGCTGAAGGAAGAGATTGAAGAGTATCGCAGGGATATCGTCCCGTATTGGAAAGGAAAGACGATGTATGATCGTATCCAATCGTATATTACAGATGATATTCGTCTGGAACGATATGACGCGAATGTATTTTCGCTCGGTTTGCATGAGGATGGCGGTCTGGGACATGTGCTGCTTGATTATGGCATGTTGTGTCGTGAGGGACTGGGTGGATTGATCGGTAAATGTGAACAGAAGCTCAAAGAGCTTGATATGACAAAACCGGATGCGCTGGATAAGCGATTGTGGTACGAATCGGCAATCAGCTTTTGTGAGTCAACGATCTTGTTTGCACACAGGTACGCGGACAAAGCGCTTGAAATGGCACAGGAAGAACAGGATACAAAGCGCAAGGCGGAGCTGGAAACCATTGCTAAGGTATGTCGCCGTGTTCCGGAGTTTCCGGCGGAAAGCTTTCATGAGGCGCTGCAATCGCTGTGGTTTTGCCAGGTGGTGCAGCAAATCAACGACAATGGAGTCTCTTATACGTTGGGGCGTTTTGACCAGTATATGTATCCTTACTATGCTTCGGATATTGAAAACGGCGTACTCGATAAACAACAGGCGCAGGAGATTTTGGAAGCATTTTGGACGAAGGTCACAGAGCCGATCAAGGTGTACCGTGAACAGGACGCGAAGATACACGCCGGATATCCGATGGGACAGAATATTGTGATTGGAGGAGTGAAGCGTGACGGCAGTGATTCGACCAACGATCTTTCCTACCGCTGTTTAGAAGCGCATACGCATATTCTTTTGATGCAGCCGAACTTTTCGGTGCGTTTACACAATGCTACACCGGACGAGTTCATGGAGAAAGTCGCGGAAGCGATCCGCATGGGCAACGGGATGCCGCAGATATTGAACGACGAGGTGTATGTGGAAGCGATGCAGCGGCTGGGGGTGTCCTTAGAGGATGCGCGCGACTATGCACCCGTAGGATGCGTAGAAAATGCACCTCTTGACGCATGGCACAGGGGAAATGGCGGATATTATAATGTGGCGAAAGTGGCGGAGCTTGCATTCAATGACGGCGTATGCAACATTTGCCGCAAGCAGGTCGGACCACATACAGGCAAACCGGAAGAATTGAAAACTTTTGACGATGTTAAAAATGCGTATGAAACGCAGATGGCATACACGACCACACTTTCCGTTCGTTTGAATGCAATGGTAGATCAGGTGCAGGCAGAATTGATGCCCATTCCGTTGACGTCGTTATTGATTGGACCGACATGCTTGGAGCGTGGCACAGACGCGCTCAAAGGCGGCGCGAAATACAATTGGACAGCGCCGTTGGGATTAGGGGTCGCCAATGCGGGAGATTCGCTTTACGCAGTAAAAAAAGTAGTGTATGACGACAAGAAGTACACGATGCGTGAATTGTGCGACGCGCTCAATCAGAACTTTGAGGGCGAGGAGGCAATGCGGCAATATCTTTTTAACCGTGTAGAAAAATACGGCAATGACGAGGAAGAAGTAGATGCCATGGTGCACTATGCGGCAGATGTGTTTTTTGATTCGCTGGAAGGGTATCAAGGGTATCATGGAGGACCGTTCGTCGGTTCGTTTGTACCGGTTGCGGCAAATGTTGCCTTTGGATATACCACGGCGGCAACGCCGGATGGCAGGTTGGCGGGTACGATCCTCGCGGACGGCGTTTCGCCTTCCAACGGTGTGGATAAGCACGGACCGACGGCAGCGCTCAAATCGGTATGCCACGGATTGGATCACCTGCGCTGTCCGAATGGTGTGATCTTTAATCAGAAATTTAATCCAACGGTACTGGCGGGAGAGGAAGGGTTAAGCAAATTCATGAGCCTCATCCGTTCATATATCAAAATGCGTGGCGGACATGTGCAATTTAATGTGGTTTCGGCGGATAAGCTAAAGGAAGCGCAGCAAGTGCCGGCGAAATATAAGAGTCTTGTGGTGCGCGTCGCCGGATACAGCGCATTCTTTAATGAGCTTTCAAAGGACGTACAGGATTCCATCATTACAAGAACGGAAAATGCCCAAATATGATGGAGGAAACGGAGAAAAAGACAATGGCAGAGGCTCTGATATTCAATGTACAAGGTTACAGTATACACGATGGCGGCGGTATCCGCACCATTCTATTCTTCAAAGGATGCCCACTTGCGTGTGATTGGTGTTCTAACCCGGAATCCCAGAGGTTTGAACCGCAATTTTCATTTCATGAGGCAGACTGTATGGGGTGTGGATTGTGCGTGAAGGAGTGCCCTGCGCGGGTCAGAGAAGCGCCGGGCGTATTTGTAGAAGGGTGCGACGGATGTGGTATATGCGCAGATGTTTGCCCTACGGCAGCATTAAAGATCGATGGAAAGAAATATGACATTGCCGGTGCGCTCAAACTTGCGCTCAAGGACAAAGAATTTTATGACCAATCGGGCGGAGGGGTGACTTTCTCGGGCGGAGAGGCACTGTGTCATGCGGATTTTATCAGTGAGTTAACGGATGCGTTGCACGCCGAAGGGATCAATGTGGCAATCGAGACGTGTGGTGCGGTTCCGTGGGAAAAGATTGAGGCAGCGGTTGGTAAGATCGATACGGTGCTGTATGATGTAAAACATATGGACAGCGAAAAGCATAAGGCGTATACCGGTATGGGAAACGAGCTGATTTTGGACAACGCCAGAAAAATCGCGCGTAAGAAGGGAAGGAATATGATCATCCGCATTCCGCTCATCGGCGGTGTGAACGCGGATGAGGAGAATATCCGTAAGACAGGCCTATTTGTAAAAGAGATCGGTATGAAAGAAATACACCTGCTTCCATATCATCGGTTCGGAGAACCAAAGTACAAAAAGATCGGTCAGGAATACCGTGGCGGGGCATTTACCACGCCTACGGATGAACAGCAGGAAAAACTGAAAAAACTGCTGGAAGGAATGGATATCGCTGTTACAATCGGCGGGTGAGGAAGGAAAAGAAAATATAAAAAAGAGCCGTTATACGGCTCTTTTTTATAGATGCGCAAAAAGACAGAAGGCAGAATATTACAAATGTAAAATGATTATATAAAAATAAAAAAATTAATGGAAAACGGGAAAATTAATGTTGACACGAAAAGTGTCGTATGTTACGATGTACCTGTTAAACGATTTACTAACTGCTCGACCGGTTTATACATAAAATCCAGATAAAACGAAATAATATACAGAGAATAAGTCCGAAAAAAGCAGGAAAAATTGCTATTTTGGCATAAAAGCGCCTATTGATCATAATCATTGCGTTTTTTTTAGGACACAAAGTAAAAGGATTTACTGTTAATTGATGCTCTATGAAAGCCTTTGCGGCGGTGCATTCATCGGGAATGGCGAGTGCGCACTTTCCTTGTCTGCCACAGATGTTTTCGTAAAGATAAAAAACAAGCGATGCCGCAAAAAAGTGGCAAAAAGGAGGAAATGATGAAGAAGATTTTGGTTACAGTGTTGGCAGTAGTATTATGCTTCGCTCTGGCGGCGTGCTCTGCGCCCGCAACACAAGAAAGCCCAACAGCGACGGATGCTCCGGCAGTTGCGAAAACAAACGAGGATGCGGGGCAGAGCGCTGCGGCAACATCGGAGGTTTCCGCAGGAACGGAGGATACAGCGACCTCGGGAGAACGACCGCTTGCGCAGGTTCTCGAAACAGATATGAGCGTACTTGCAGGCAAAAAAGTTGGTTTTGCGGAAAGAAATACGAATGGCGCATGGCTGATTGCGCAGCTCAACAACATGATTGAAATTGCGAAAAAGTATGATATTGAGCTTGTATATACGGATGCCGATGATGATCAGGCAAAACAAATCTCTGACGTGGAAGATTTGTGCGCGCAAGGGGTAGACTGCATTGTATATCCGCCTATTGAATATGAAGCGGGGCAGGCGGCGCTGGAGATCGCGAAAGAGCACAACATTCCTGTGTTTTTGTTAGGGAATGACTGTGCAAAGGCTGATGATCAGTTTGTAGCGGGTACTTTCTTTGACTATACGGTGGATGGCGGTGTTTGCGGCGACTGGCTGGTAGCAAACAAGGACAGCGCGAAAATTGTTGAGATTCAGGGCATCTTGGGTTCTGATCCGGAAATCGGACGTTCAGGCGGCTTTGCGGAAGCGATCGCGAAAGGCGGGGACGGCTATGAAGTGATTGTACAACAGACAGGAAACTTTTTGATGGACGAAGCACAGACGGTGATGGATAACATCATCCAGTCTTACAACGGTCAATTTGACACGGTGTTTTGCCATACGGATGAAATGGCGCTGGGCGCGATCGCGTCTCTTAAAAATGCGGGGCTCACAGACATCACAGTACTTGGTATTGATGGGCAGAAGGCGGCGGTGCAAAAGATCGTTGATGGCGAGATCGCGGCGGTATCTACATGTGATACACAAAACGGCGAGCTTATCTATTCGATGATCGCTGCGTACTTCAATGGAGAAAGCTTAACGAAAGAGACGACAATCCCGTCTGAAATCATTGACGGTAAAAACGCATCGGACGCATTGACGAACGGCATGGCGTTCTAAGGAACGGAGATTCTCTAAGAGCAGTGGCTGTCACATGCGTGACAGCCACACTTTTTCAGAAGAAATATCAAAAGGGAAGAATCGGCAAGGAGGCTTTATAATGTCTGGGGAAAAATCCATATTGCTTGAGATGAGAGGAATCTGCAAGTCGTTTATTGGCGTGAATGCGCTAAAGGGGGTAGACCTTGTTGTGAGGCAGGGAGAGGTACACGCGCTGGAGGGAGAAAACGGCGCGGGGAAATCTGTTCTGATCAAGATTTTAACAGGGTTGCACCAAAGGGATGCGGGAACCATTCGGTTTGCAGGGCGAGAAGTGAACTTTACGTCGCCAGCACAGGCGCAGGCGGCGGGGATACAGCCGATCTATCAGGAGTTGAATACCGCACCGGCTTTGAGTATTGCGGAAAACATGTTTTTGGGAAACGAAATCAAAAAGAAAAGCGGTTTTATAGACTGGAAGGCAACGAACAGGCGTGCGAGGGAAATATTGAAGGAATTCAAAATCGACGTTGATGTGACGCGCCCTATCAGTACGCTTTCGGCGGCAATGCAGCAGATGGTTGCGATCGCTACGGCGGTTTCGCAGGACGCGAAGCTGGTCATTATGGATGAGGCGACGTCATCGCTTGATGATAAAGAGGTCTCGTCTTTGATGGACATCGTGCGGCAACTACAGTCTAAAGATATCGCCGTGATCTTCATTACACACAGATTGAATGAGATTTATGAAATATGCGAGAAGGTCACAATCCTAAAAGACGGCGAATATATGGGGTGTTACGATGTGAGTGAGCTTGATAAGCTGAGCCTGATCTCTAAGATGATCGGAAGGGACGCTTCGTCCATCGTAAATTTCTGCAAAGAGTATAACGACGGATTGAAGGACAGAACGGCAATTTGTGAGTTCAAAAAGGTGTCTGATGGGGATAAGCTAAGGGGCGTGAGTTTTGAACTTAAGCAAGGAGAAGTCCTTGGGCTTGCCGGATTGCTGGGCGCGGGCAGGACAGAGATTGCTAACGCGTTGTTTGGATGTTCAAAAATTGAGAGCGGCGCGGTTATGGTCAAGGATAGGGAGGTCAAATATCGCAGCGTGCGTGACGCGCTTAACGATAAAATTATCCTTTGTCCGGAGGAACGCAAGCGCGACGCGGTATTTCCGGATATGTCCATTAAGGACAATATCACCATGTCTATCTTAAAAGAGATCAGCAAATGCGGATTTATTGACAGGAAAAGGCAGGAGGAGATCGTTGAGGAATATATTGGAAAATTGAAGATCAAGACCCCGAACGCCAAGCAGTTCATCAAGTTTTTATCCGGCGGCAACCAGCAGAAGTGTATCATTGCGCGTGGTTTGTGCGCGAACCCGGATATCATTATTTTGGATGAGCCGACACGCGGCATTGATGTAGGCGCAAAAATGGAGATCGAGATGCTTATCCGGCAGCTTGCCAAAGAAAATATCAGCGTGATTATGATCTCTTCTATTTTGGAAGAGCTGGCGCGAGATTGTGACAGGGTCATCATCATCAGGGAAGGCGAAGAAGTGGGAGAACTTCTAAGCGAGGAGATCACGGAAGACAATATCATCCGGCGGATTTCGGAAGCGCACGCCATGTAACGGCGATCATTCGGAGAGGAAAAATCAATGGAACATTCAAATATAGAGTTACAGAAGATCCAGGATTTGAGCAACCGTGCCCTAAAACGCAGTGAATTTGCGAAAAAATACGGCGCACTCATGGTGTTTGCGGTGCTTCTGGTTGTCAACCTTTGCATCACAAAGAATTTTGTAAGTACGACGACGGTGTGGAACCTGATCATCCATTCTACGACGGTTATGTGTGTGGCGATGGGCATGACGTTTGTCATCGCGGTCGCAGGCATTGATATCAGCGTAGGCGCGACGATGGCGTTATGCGCAACGGTTGTTGCCATGATGGCGGAAGCGGGCATACCGTTTCTTGGATGTCTTGTCATTGGGCTGTCATTGGGAGCGGGTATTGGGGCTTTTATCGGCGGGATGACAGTTAAATTCAAGATACAGCCAATGGTATTGACGCTTGCAATGATGATTATTTTGCGCAGTGTGGCGCGAATGGTCAGTAACGCGAAAACGGTACAGGTATTAGACGAATCGTTTTTGGCGATATCCGGCACGTCGTTTGGCGGTGTACCTATCCAACTCATCTATGTGGCGATCTTTGCGGTGGTGTTTTTCATTATCGCGGAGCGCACGGTGTTTGGAAAGTCGGTTGAGGCCATTGGCAACAACGCGACGGCGGCAAAACTGTCGGGTATCCATTCGGACCGCATCGTGATCGGCGTATATCTTTTGCTGGGTGCGCTTACGGCACTGGCGGGCGTGATGGCAGTTTCGCGTACGCAAAACTGCAACCCAAGCTCTGTTGGTTCGGGCATGGAGATGCAGGCTATTGCGGCGGTCGTGATCGGCGGGACTTCGATGGCGGGCGGCAAACCGCGCATCCTTGGCACGGTTGTAGGCTGTTTCATTATTTCTATCATCACGATGACGGTCAACATGAACGGTATTGATACATCATGGTCCATGCTTCTTGAGGCGGCGATCATCATTTTAGCGGTATACATCCAGTCAGACAAGGGCGCGAAAAGCCGCAAGATCAAAACGGTCAAAACGACTGTGGCAAAGGGGGCGTAAACCATGCAGGAAAATAAGTTGAAACAGTTTATCGGCGGAAACGCAACGCTTGTCGCAGTGGTTGTGATTATGATCATCGCGTCAATCGCGTTTGAAAACTTTTTCTCTGTCAGCAATATCACGAACTTGTTTAAGCAGGCCAGCATGATCGGTATTATGGCGATCGGCGTTACGTTTGTTATACTGACAGGCGGCATAGATCTTTCGGTGGGATCGATCTTCGGGTTCTCGTCTGTGATTGTCGGGCTGGTGGCGGCGCAATGCGAAACCCCGTTTGTGATGATGATCGCGGCAATCGGGGCGTGCGCGGGACTGGGCGCGCTGACAGGTTTTTGCGTGACAAAGCTTAAAATACAACCGTTTATCGTTACGCTGGCAATGATGTCCGGCGTGAAGGGGCTGGGGCTGTTGATCACGCAGGGCGGAAAGTCGTTGTCTGTTTCCGTTGCTTCCTTTAAGGTGATCGCGACGGGGACAATAGGTCCGATCCCCATTCCGGCGATCATTATGATAGCAGCGTTCATCGTAGCGGCGATCGTAGCAAAATACACGGTGTTTGGACGCGACTGTTATGCGATTGGCGGAAACGAGGAAGCGGCGGTCATGAAGGGCATTCCTGTTAATAAAATAAAATTCTTCACCTATCTTTTGAGTGGTGCTTGTGCGGGGCTTGCGGGCGCGATCGTTGCGGCGCGTACCTATTCAGGGAATATTTTGCTGGGCGATGGCTATGAAATGGACGTGATCGCGGCAGTGGTGCTGGGAGGAACGCTTCTCTCGGGCGGACGCGGCAAACTTCTCAATTCGATGTGGGGCGCGATGATCATTACGATCATCGGCAATATAATAAATTTGAACCAGATATCTTATTTGTGGGAAGGATGTATCACAGGCGGCGTATTGTTGATCATACTGGTACTGCAATCGAGGATGACGAGGAAACAACATATGATCACACAAAATTGACGCCTCTTATCTAAGGCAATATGTACAGACATTTCCGTCTTGCATAGCGACTTGGTAAGGATACCCTCCGGGAAATTTCCGGAGGGTATTTATTTTGCATATGCTTGAAGCGCCGCCGCAGTAGGTTTATAATGCATAGGTATGGAATATAAAACGATGGGAAGGATAAAATGTGAAAGGGATATTTCAAATCGGTATCGTTTTGGCGGTATGCCTGGCGGGAGAGCTGCTGAATATCATCATACCTCTGCCTATACCGACCAGCGTGCTCAGTATGATCTTGCTTTTTGTTTTGCTGCTTGTAAAGATTATCAAAATACGCCATATTGAAAAGTTTGGAGATTTTTTACTGAAAAACATGGCGTTTTTCTTTATTCCCTCAGGGGTTGCTGTCATCAAGGAATTTGAGCTGTTAAGGGATAATCTGGTTCCTTTTCTCGTTGTTTGCTGCGCTGCCACGGTGATTACTTTTTTTGTGACGGCTTATACGGTCAAGGGCGTGATGGCATTGCAAAAAAAGATGGGGGGAACGCGGCATGAATGAGTTCGTTGGTTCGCCTTTTTTTGGTGTGGTACTTTCTATTGGAATGTATGCGATCGGTGTATGGATCAACAAAAAAACAAAATCGCCCATAGCGAATCCGCTGATGATCGCGATCATCTTAGTGATCGTCGTGTTGAGTATATTCGGCATCCCGCTGGAGGATTACGGCAAGGGGGGGGACTTCATCGGGTTTTTCCTGATTCCGGCAACGGCGTCGCTCGCGCTGGCGATTTATCGGCAGTTGAGATTGTTAAAAAAGCACTTTTTGCCGGTGATCGTCGGATGCGCGGCAGGGTCGCTTGCTTCTATGGGCAGCGTATATGGTCTGTGCCGGCTGTTCGGAGTAGAGCCGCAAATGACGTTTTCGCTGATGGCGAAATCTGTAACGACGCCCATTGCGATGGATGTGGCGGCGCAGCTTGGCGGAACGCCGTCTATTGCTGTGGCGGCGGTGGTTGTAACGGGCATTGTAGGCGCGATCGCCGCGCCGGGCATGGTCAAGCTGTTCCGTGTCAACAACCCGGTTGCCACCGGCGTTGCCATTGGAACGTGTTCGCATGCGCTTGGTACGACAAAAGCACTCGAGATGGGCGAGGTAGAGGGCGCGATGAGCGGGCTTGCCATTGGTGTAGCGGGTATTTTGACCGTGATCTTTGCGATGATCATTGGTTGAGGATGCCAAAAGGTTTGCGTTTGAAAAACGCCTTGCGAGGGGCGTTTTTTTTGTGGACACATTCTGTAAATCGGGGAGAGAATGCAAAAAAAAGGGAATGCGAACAATCGGTGAACATACGGTTGCGCAGTTTGATTTTAAGCGGTGGGCATGATAAAATAATACGACGGCAAAATGGCTTGGAAGGAAGAAAATACATGGCGGATAAATTACTGGCGATCGATGGGAACAGCCTTGTGCATAGAGCGTATTGGGCGCTCCCTACGACGATGATGGATAAGGAAAAACGGCACACGAACGCGGTGTACGGTTTTTTTACGATGCTTTTTCGCATCGTGGAGGAGTACGCGCCGACGCATATCGCCGTTGCCTTTGATATGAAAGAAAAAACGTTCCGTCACGAGGTTTTCGCGGAATATAAGGCGGGGCGGCGAAAGACACCGCAAGAGCTAAACGAGCAATTCCCGATGCTTAAGGATGCGCTTGCGCTGGCGGGTGTGCGGTATACGGAACAAGAAACATTTGAAGCGGACGATATCTTGGGCGCGCTTACAAGACAGGCGGCTGCGCGCAAGATGGAATCTTATATATTTACGGGTGACCGCGACGAGCTGCAACTGATTGACGAGCACGTGAGCGTGGTGCTCACCAAAAAGGGCGTGTCGGAAACAAAGCTGATGACGCGCGAGGTATTGCAAGAGGAAATGGGCATCACGCCCGAGCAGATCACCGATTTAAAGGGATTGATGGGCGATGCGTCGGACAATATCCCCGGCGTCGCAGGCGTGGGAGAAAAAACGGCGCTCAAATTGCTTTTGGAATATGGTACGGTAGAAAACCTGTACGAGCATATCGACGAGCTGCCAAAAAACAAACTGCATGAAAAGCTTGTAAATGGCAGAGAATCGGCATTTTTGTCAAAGCAGCTGGCGACCATCCATCGCGATATGCCGCTTGCGTCAGGGCTGGATGACTTCGTGTTTGGCGGCTTTGACATGGATGGCTTGCGCGAGATGAGCGAGAAATACAGTTTTGGGTCGTTTTTAAAGCGTTTTTCGATGGAAGCGCAAGAGCAAAAAAAAGAGATCGAGATAAAGAAGCTGCGACCTGAGGAGTTCGCGTTGTTTGATGACGCGATGGAGGTCGCGCTTTGTTTTAAGGACGGGCTGCGGTTTGCGGTTGATGCAGAAAGCGAATACCTGATCCCGCAGAAGGAAACGCTGCTTGACGAGGGGTATGACTTAGCGGATATTTTGAAAACGGTCATGCCGCTGCTTGCGGGAAAGAGTGTCATTGCGCATGACATAAAGGGCATGGAACATTTTTGCGGCGATGGTCGTCTTACCGACGGAACGTATTTTGACACGATGCTCGCGGCGTGGGTGTTGAATCCGTCGCATTCTAAATACGATAGGAACAGCGTTCTTGCAAGAAGTGAGCTGCCGGACGGCGCGGCGGGGCTGTTTGCGCTGGCGGAACGGCAGAGAGAGGAAATCGAAGAAAAAGAGCTCGGCGAGGTGTACTACGATATCGAGCTGCCCTTATTAAAGGTGCTGTATGGCATGGAGAAAGCGGGCGTGCTCGTTTCGGATGAAACGCTTGCGCTTCTGGGCGAAAAATATGACGCGCAAATCACGGAACTGACCGCGCGTATATACGAGTTGGCGGGTATGGAATTCAACATCAGTTCCACCAAGCAGCTTGCGGAGGTTTTGTTTGAGCACCTTGGTCTTCCTGTCGTGAAAAAGACAAAAACAGGATATTCCACGGACGTGGAGGTCTTGGAAAAGCTGGAGGGAAAACACTCGATCATTCCGTATATCATGGAGTATCGCACGCTCACAAAGCTGAAGGGAACGTATGTGGACGGTCTGCGCGCGCTTATTCGCGGCGGCATGATCCATACAACGTTTTTGCAGACAGTCGCGGCGACGGGAAGGCTGTCTAGTGTGGAGCCGAACTTGCAGAACATCCCCATCAAATCGGCGATGGCAAATGACATCCGCAGCGCGTTTTTAGCGCCGGAGGGGTACACCATTGTGTCGGCGGACTATTCGCAGATCGAGCTGCGGATTTTGGCGGACATCGCCAATGATGAACATTTGAAAGACGCGTTTTTGAAGGGACAGGACATTCACGCGCGTACGGCGGCAGAGATACTTGATAAGGATATCGCGGATGTGAGCAAGCAGGAGCGCGCAAGCGCGAAGGCGGTCAACTTTGGCATCGTCTATGGTATCAGCGATTTCGGGCTGGCGCGTAATTTGGGAATCACACGCAAAAAAGCGGCGGACTACATTGCACGGTACTTTGAAGAGTTTCGCGGGGTGCGCGCATATATGGACGAGATCATCGCGCGTGCGCATAAAGACGGGTATGTACGTACGCTGTGTGGACGCATTCGCTATATTCCGGAGCTTGCGTCCGGGAATTATAATATCCGTTCGTTTGGCGAGCGGGCGGCGCTCAATACGCCCATACAGGGCAGCGCGGCAGACGTTATCAAGATCGCGATGAACAGGGTGGCGGATGCGCTGCGCAAGGGAAAATTTGAATCGAAGCTTGTATTGCAGGTGCATGACGAGCTGATCTTATACGCGAAAAACGACGAGGCGGAGCAGGTGACAAAGCTTCTTAAGGATTGTATGGAACACGCGATGGAGCTGAGTGTGCCGCTCGTTGTCAATGTGGCGAAAGGAAAGACATGGGCACAAGCGAAGTAAAGAAACGCGTCATTGGTCTGACGGGTAACAGCGGGTCGGGCAAGAGTACCGCGGCTGCTTACCTTGAAACGCTGGGGGCGCGCGTGATCGACGCGGACCGTATTGCGCGGGAAATCAGCGAGGCGGGGAAAGCGGGCGCGCTGGCGATCCGTGAGGCGTTCGGCGAAAGTTTTTTTTTGGAGGACGGCACACTTGACCGGCATAAGCTGGGCGAACATGTGTTTTCGCGCCCGGAGGAGCTTGCGCGTTTGAACGCGGTGCTGCATCCGCTGGTCATTCGGGAGGTCAAAGAACGGATCGCGGCGGCAGACGGGACGGTGGTGCTTGATTGCGCGCTGCTGATCGACGTGGGGCTTGACGCGCTTGTACAGGAAGTGTGGCTGGTCGCCGCCGGAGGGGACAGCAAAATAGAACGCATCAAAGCGCGCGATAACATCAACCACGAGCATGCGCAAAACAGGCTGAACAGTCAGCTTGACGAACGGGAACTTAGGAGACACGCGGATGTTGTGATTGAAAACGACGGTACGGTCGATCAACTGAGGGAACGGGTAAGGGAGAGATTTTATGAGCAGAGCGAATCATAGGAAAAATTCAAAAAAAGCGGTGATCATCGTCGTTTGCGCGGTCATTGCCGTTATGGCGGTGCTGGGCGGGATCTATGTGTTCGGCGATGGGAACTGGCAGTCGAAATATCCGCTTAAATATGAGGATTTGATTGTGAAATACGCAGACGAATACGAAATAGACCCGTATTTTGTGGCGGCGGTCATCAATACGGAAAGCGGCTTTGACACACAAGCGGTATCGGGCGCGGGAGCGATGGGGCTGATGCAAGTTATGCCGGAGACGGGTGAGTGGATCGCGGGGAAGCTCAAATTAGAGGCGTTCAACAAGGATATGCTGCTTGATCCGGAGACAAATATTGAAATGGGATGCTGGTATTTAAGTTTTCTGAAAGAGAGGTTTCCCAACGAGCAAACGGTGATGGCCGCTTATAACGCGGGGCACGGCAAGGTGAAGGAGTGGCTTGACGATGCGCAATATTCGTCAGACGGCGCGGCGCTTGACGCGATCCCCTTCAAGGAAACAGAAAATTACGTAAAAAAGGTAACCAATGCATATGAGAAATACAAGGCACATTATGAACTGGGCTAAGCGCGCGGCAGCGGCGGGGATCGCATTGGCGACGGTGTTTTTGTGCGCGTGTGCGAATTTGAGCGGGACTGCGTCTTCTTCGGCTTCGCCCGGCGCGACCGCTACGTCAAGCGCAGCAGCTTCTACGGCGGCTGTACCGCAGGAGGGCGGCGAGTTGTTTATCGCTATGCCGCAGGATGTGAAGAGCTTGGACCCGCTGAACGCAACGGACGAGGATCTTGTTAATTTATTGACGCTTATTTACGATACACCCGTTCGCCTTGGGGTGGGCAGTCAGCCGCAGGCGGGACTTGCGGAGTCGTGGGAGGTGGACGAAACGGGGACGGTGTATACGTTTCATTTTCGTCAGAACCTGATGTTTGCGGACGGTGCGACGCCTTTTCGTGTAGACGACGTGATATACAGCTTGCAGCGTGTGCTTGCGCTGGATGGAACGGCAGACCCGGCGGTGCCGTCGCCGGAGGGGAGTACTCCGCCGGAGGGTGAAAATGGGGAAGAGCCGCAGGCAAGCAAAACCCCGCAGGCAAGCAAAACCCCGGAGGCGGGCGCAAGCCCCGGTCCGACAGGCAGTGACGCACAGGTCGAGCTGCCGCAGAGCAACCGCTACGCGCAATATAACAGCTTGCTTTCCAACTATGAACGCGTGGACGATAATACGCTTAGGTTGACGATGACAAAGCCGGGACGCGAGGCGCTTTATTTGATGACGTTTCCGGTGGTGAGCGCGACGCTTTATCAATCGAGTGATGTGCCGGTGGGAACAGGTCCTTACAGGGTGGACGGATATGAGCAGGACGTCAAAATGACGCTTGTGAGAAACGACGGATGGTGGGGACAGAAACCGTATATCGAAAAGATCGTGGCAAACGCAGTGAGCGGCTCGGATCAGAAGATCGAAAAAGTGGAATCCAGCATTCTTGACTTTATCACGACGGATGTGCTTTACGCGGGCAAATATAAGCATGCGGGAAAGACGCAGGTCGTGGATTATATGACAAACTATTACGACTGCCTTGTACCAAATCTTGGCTCGGGCGTAATGGAAGACAGCAATGTGCGGCAGGCGATCTCTTACGCGATCAACAGGCGAGAGATCATTTCTACCGTGTTACTCAACCATGCGGTTCCGGCGAACATGCCGATTGCGCCGGATTTTTACGCGTATGATACAAAGTACAAGCAGGACGATGATTTAAAGACGGCACGCGACTATTTGCGCGCTTCCGGCTATAAGACGGATGAGGAAGAGGAAGGCAATACGCTTGCTATCACGCTGATCGTGCCTTCGGAGCGCGATACCACTTACCGTGTGGAGGCGGCAAAGGCGATCAAAAAGCAGCTTGCGCGTGTGGGCGTGGAAATCACGGTGGAAGAGCTTGCGTCTGCGGATTTTTATGCGCGTCTCACGGCACGTGATTACCAGCTTGCGTTTGTGAGCTATTACCTTGACGAAAATCCGGACCTGTCGTTTATGTTCGGCAGCGGCGGAGAAGGAAATTACAACGGCGTTTCCAATCAGGAGCTGACGGATGCGATCGCCGCGTGCGCAAGCGCGTTTGGCGAAGAGCAGGTAAAAGCGGCTTACAGCGAGCTGCAAAGGTTGTTGATGGAACGCGTGCCGCAGATCGGGCTTTATTTCCGCATGAATTCTATCATCTGTGACGAGGCTGTCACGGGTATTGCGGGAGCGCGGCAAAATCGGGTGTTTGAGGATATCAATCAATGGTTTATCGCAACAAACCATTGATGTGTTTGACGGATCGTGAAGGAGTTGTGTATGGATAATCAGGATAATGGAACGATGATGCAGTACTTTGAGTGGTATCTTGCGTCCGGCATGCTGTGGAACCAGATCACCAAAGAGGCACCGCGGCTAAAAGCGGATGGAATCACGGCGGTGTGGCTGCCGCCCGCTTATAAGGGCAGCGGCGGCGTGGACGACGTTGGGTATGGCGTATACGACCATTATGACTTAGGGGAGTTTGACCAAAAGGGGTCGGTCGCGACCAAGTACGGCACAAAGGAAGAGTATATCAATGCGGTAAACGCGTTGCACGATCAGGGGATTCAGGTTTACGCGGATATTGTGCTTGATCATATGATGGGCGCAGACGATGTAGAAAGCGTGACGGTGCGCGAGTATAATCCGGAAAACAGGCAGGAAAGCATTGGGGAAGACCGCGAGATCCTTGCGTGGACAAAGTTCGATTTTCCCGGAAGGCACGGTACATATTCGGATTTCAAATGGAATCACACGCATTTTGGCGGTATAGACTGGGACGAAAAGAAGCAGCAAAAAGGGATATTCAAGTTCCATGGCAAGCAATGGGAAGACGAGGTGGATGACGAAAAGGGAAACTTTGATTACCTGATGGGCGCGGACGTGGACTTAAGCAATCCGGAAGTCATAGACGAACTAAAAAGGTGGGGGAACTGGTATCTTGAGACGGTTCCCGTGAACGGATTTCGCATGGATGCAGTCAAGCATATGCGCTTTTCTTTTTATCGCGACTGGTTAAATACACTGCGCAGCGAAAAGAACCGCGAGTTGTTTTCTGTAGGAGAATACTGGAACGGCGATCTGGGAGCGCTTAAGGATTATATTGATACGACGGAAGGAGCGATGTCGCTTTTTGATGTACCGTTGCACTTTCGTTTTTTTGATGCGGCAAATTCCGATGGCGCGTTTGATATGCGCACGATTTTTGATGATACGCTTACGCAAAACAATCCGCTGAAATCAGTGACGTTTGTGGATAACCACGATACCCAGCCGGGGCAGTCACTCAGCTCGTGGATCCCTGATTGGTTCAAGCCGCTTGCTTACGCGCTGATTTTGCTCAGGCAGGAGGGATACCCTTGTGTGTTCTATGGGGACTATTACGGTATCGCGCACGACAATATAGCGCCGATGTACGATGTGCTTGTACCGATGATCGCTGCGCGCAAATACCGCGCGTATGGACGGCAGAACGATTATTTTGATGATCCGCACATCATTGGATGGACGCGCGAGGGTGATGAGACGCACGGAAATTCCGGTCTTGCGGTCTTGCTGACAAATGGCGCGGGAGGTGTCAAGCATATGTATGTGGGCGAAAAATTTGCGGGCAGCACGTTTATTGACTGTACAAAAAACCGCCCGGACGACATCGCCATAGGCGAGGACGGCTGGGCGGACTTTTGCGTGAATGACGGTTCTGTTTCCGTATGGGTCAAAGCGCCGGACGGGGCGTAGGATCATTCGCCCGCGGCTTTTGTGATCGCGATCATGGTTTCCTCGTCGCTGAGGGAGAAGATATCTGTACGGGCGGGGTTAAATGACAAGAAGGTGTGGCCTTTCATGCCTGTGCCGTTATCATCGCCGCCTGTGGGCATACCGAATATGGACGCGGCGTACACCGTTTCGCCGATCGTCGCGAGCACGGGACGGTGTTCCCATGTGGCATCGCCGCCAAAGGAGTTTAAATAGGCCGCGTAATCGTTCGATGTTTTGGGAACAACTTGCGCGCAATTTAAACCGCCGGTACGCTGCATGGTGTATGTTGCGCCGGAGTTGTAATCGGTGATTTGAATGTCGCTGCCCTCCGGCAGGAGCGCGGCAATCGCTTCCCATGTGCCTAAAGTGCCGTGTGTTTTTACGCTGCCGTTATAGGCGGGACCGGAGGTGCGTTTGATGCGTGTGCTCGCCGGAGCGCGTTTGGCGCTGTCAGAAAAGAGCAGGGCATAGGTATCCGCGCCGATCTGCCCGTCAGGCGCGACGCCGTTTTGCTGTTGGAAGCTTTGCACAGCGGAAACGGTGAGCTCGCTGAACTTGCCTGTGGGGCGGTAATTCAGATAGCCTAAGTCGCGCAGGCGCTGCTGTACGAGCACGACGTTATCGCCGCGGTCGTTTAAGGATATGACATCGTTTGCCGCCATACCAAAAACAGGTATGCATAAAAACGCGGCGATCAAGATCAGGCAAAATAGTTTTCTCATAATGGATTTATTTTACCCAAAAAAAATAAAAAATGCAAATGAGTTTCCAAGAGAGAACCTTTTGGATATAATAGAAATATGTTGAAAATTACCGATATCAAAGAAGGCGCGCGCAACAAAAACAGGGTGAACCTGTATACAGAGGACGGTTTTTTAGTGGCTTTATACCTCGATACCGCGATTGCTTATCATATTAAAATAGGTGCGGAGCTTTCCGAAGAGGAACTTGCGGATATCAAGCGCGAGGACGGAGATAAATATGCCGCAGGTGTGGCGATGGAATTTTTGTCGTACAAAATGCGCACAGAACGCGAGGTGCGCAGAAAACTAAAGGCAAAGGAGATCGAAGAAGAGGCGATAGACCGCGTGATCGTTCAGCTTGCGGGGTATGGATATATCAACGACGAGGCGTATGCGCAAGCCTATGCGCACGAACTGATGCAAAAATACGGGCAGCGTGTAGCGGTGAGTAAGATGATGGAAAAGGGCATCGACCGTGCGCTTGCGGAATGTGCGGCAAAAGAAGCGCAGGCAGGGGATGAAGTGCTGGAAGGTTATTTGGAAAGGCTGCGCCACAAGTATCGCGAAGAAGAACCGAACAGGGCAAAGCAGAAGATCATACGTGCGCTGATGAGCAAAGGATTTGACTATGAAGACATCAAGAGCGCGTTTATAAGGACGGAAGAATGAGGGAAACGATCACGAAATTATTGTTTCAGGCACAGGATTTTTTGTCGGGCGAGGAGCTGAGTGAAAAGCTCGGCGTATCGCGCGCGGCTGTGTGGAAACACATCAAAGAAATGCGCGATGAGGGCGCGGAGATTGAGGCACACACGCGGCGGGGATACCGGCTTATCAAGCTGCCCGATCTTTTGAAGCGGGAATATGTTTCGCTGTATGAAGAGATGCCGGGCGTCAATTATGTGTGGCTGGATGAAATTGATTCCACCAACGAAGAAGCAAAGCGCGCAGCACGCGACGGCGCGCCATCAAAGAGTGTTTTTATAGCTGAGCATCAAGGGCGTGCCAAGGGAAGGCTGGGGCGCGGGTGGGATTCGCAGCGCGCAACCTCCATAGAAATGACGGTATTGATGCGTCCGCAGTTTTCGCCGGAAAAAGCGCCTGCGATCACGTTTGCTGCGGCACTTGGACTGCTTTGCGCGGTGCGGCGCGTATGCGGAGTGAACGCGCGTATCAAATGGCCGAATGATATTGTATATGAGGGAAAAAAGCTGTGCGGTATTTTGACGGAAATGTCTTCTGATCTTGATCATGTGGAATACATCGTGTGCGGGATGGGGTTGAACGTCAATCAGCAGGATTTTCCTGCCGAAGTGCGTGAGCGCGCGGTTTCGTTGTACATGACGACGGGCGGTAAGATCGACAGGCAAAGGTTGTGTGCCGCGCTGGTAAATGATGTGTTTGCTTATTGCGAGCGTTATATTGAGCAGGGAATCGAAGCGATTTTTAATGAATATTGCGAAAATAGTGCTATAATAGGAAGAGAGATCCGTATTGTGTGCGCGCATGAAACAATGACGGGCATATGTGAAGGATTTTGCGAGGATGGAGCGATCATCGTGCGCGTCGGGCAAGAAAAAAAAGTGTTTCGCGCGGGGGAAGTGTCCGTGCGAGGTATGGCGGATTACGTGTAACGAAAAATATTCCGTGTGGTAAGCGGGGGATGGGCAATATATGTATGATGGAAGTATAACGGATGTGCAAGGGCTGCTTGTCGGGCATGCGCAGGATACGATTGGTATGACGGGCGTGAGTGTCGTGCTTGTGCCAAATGGGGCAGTGTGCGGCGTGGATGTGCGCGGCAGCGCGCCGGGAACGCGCGAAACAGACCTGATGTCGCAGGCGAAGACAGTACAAAAGGCGCAGGCGGTGTTGCTTGCGGGCGGAAGCGCGTATGGTCTTGCGGCGGCGGACGGCGTAATGATCTATTGTGAACAGCAGGGTGTGGGTGTGCGTACCGCGGAGGCGGTCGTACCCATTGTGCCGGCGGCGGTGATCTATGACCTTGGTTTTGGAAGAAGTGATATCCGCCCGAACGCGGGTATGGGATATGCAGCATGTATCAACGCGGGGACAAAGGTTCCGCAAGGCAGCATTGGCGCGGGAATGGGCGCGACGGTGGGCAAGGCGCTTGGCATGACGCACGCGCAAAAGGGCGGCGTAGGTACGGCGAGCGTATCTTTGCCAAAGGGCGTCGTCGTGGGAGCGCTGGTATGTGTCAATGCGTTTGGCGATGTGGTCGAGAATGGCGAGGTGGTCGCCGGCGCGCAGAAGAACGGGACACATGTCGGTACGTCGCAATATCTGTTGGAAAAAGCGGCTGACATGAATGCTGCGATGGGGCAAAACACGACGATCGGCGTGGTGGCGACCAACGCCGCATTGGATAAGGACGGCGCGACAAAGCTGGCGCAGGTCGCACATGACGGGCTTGCAAAATCAATTGATCCGATCCATACGATGCTTGATGGGGATACCATGTTTGCGCTTTCGTACGGAGACAAGCAAATCGATGCAAACGCGTTGATTGCGGCGGCGGTCGAAGCGACGCGCAGGGCGGTCATCAATGCTGTGCGGGCAGGGATGGGAAAATGATCGAAGGGATCGGCATCGACAGTATTGAGATCGAACGCGTAAAAAAAGCCATCGCGCGCGAGGCGTTTTTGCAGCGCGTGTTTACGGAAAAGGAGCGGGCATACCTTGCGCAAAAGGGAAATGCGGCACAAAGCGCTGCAGGTATGTTTTGCGCAAAGGAAGCGGTGTTAAAAACCATGCGTTTGGGAATCACGGATGGACCGCTGAAAGAGATCGAGGTGTTGCACGAGGAGTGCGGCGCGCCGTATGTGCAGCTGTATGGGAAGTTTGCGGACATGTGCCGCGGAAAGAAAATTTTTTTGAGTATTACACACACAAGAGAAGATGCAAGCGCGTTTGCTGTGCTGGAAAGAGAGGACTAGAATTATGCATATCGCATTGACACCCGCACAAATGCGGGCGCTGGACAAATACATGATCGAGCAAAAGAAAATACCGGGGATCCTGCTGATGGAGAATGCCGCTTACGGCGTATTTGACCGTATCAGGGCAGAGGCGGAACCGTGCAGTGTGCATGTGTTTTGCGGAACGGGCAACAATGGAGGCGACGGGCTTGCTGTTGCGCGTATCTTGCTTTCGAACGGGTACGACGTGACGGTTGTGATGACAGGTAATGAGCAAGAACTGAGCGGGGACGCGAAAACGAACTACGCATTTTTTGAGATGCAAGACGAGGGCGTGATATGGTTGCGCGACGCTTTGGAGCTTGACGCGCTTAACGAGGCGGAAGTTTATGTGGATGCGCTGTTTGGTACGGGGCTTTCGCGCAATGTAAGCGGGATTCATGCCGCTGTCATCGACTACTTAAACGAGCGTGATGCGCTGGTTGTGAGCGTGGATGTTCCGTCGGGCGTGAACGCGCAGACGGGTGCGGTCATGGGAATGGCGGTCAGGGCAGATATTACGGTGACATTCCAATACCCGAAGATCGGGCATTTTATGTTTCCGGGCAGGGAATATGCCGGAGAGCTGCGCATCGCAAAGATCGGCGTAGACGACGGATGCGAGATACCGTTGCAGGCGAATGTATGCGTTTATGAGAGTGATGATGAGGATATGTGCCTTGGGATGCGGGCACTGGATACCAACAAAGGAAGCTACGGGCGGCTATTGATGATCGCGGGAAGCGCGGGCATGGCGGGTGCTGCTGTGCTTTGTGCGCGCAGCGCGTCTCGCGCGGGCGCGGGGCTTGTAATTGCGGCTTCTACAGAACCCGTTGTGAATGTATTGCAAAATAATGTGCCGGAGGCAGTGTGCCACACGTTTGCGGGTGGCTTGAGCGGCGAGCTTTCGGGATTGGCAGCGTCAGAGATCGCAGGGCTTGTGGAAGGCAAAACAGCGATCGTTATCGGTCCGGGTCTGGGCAGGCAAAGTGCTGTCAAAGGATTAGTAGAAGAGGTCGTGTGCCACCATGATATGATCAAGGTGGTCGACGCGGACGCGCTGTATATGCTGAGAGAGGATGCCGGATTACTTGATGATAAATGCGGAGAGCTTATCTTGACGCCGCACCCCAAAGAGTTTGCCGCGCTGAGCGGCTTAAGCGTTGCGCAGGTGCTGGAAAATCCTTTGAAATGCGCGGTCCGCTTTGCGATGGAGCATGATGTGATCGTTGTGCTGAAGGGAACGACCACCGTTGTCGCAGATCCCTTCGGGAATGCTTCGCTTGTGTGCGCGGGAAACCCGGGCATGGCAAAGGGCGGCAGCGGGGATGTACTTGCGGGTGTGATCGCGTCGTTTGCGGCGCAGGGAAAGGATGCGTATGAGGCGGCGCTGATGGGCGTTTATGTCGCGGGTATGGCGGGTGAGTATGCCGCGGAGGAGCACGGAGAATACTCGATGACGCCAATGGATACCGTAAATCATATTGGTACGGCAATCGAGGCGATGACCGTGGATTACGTGGAAGCGGATACGGTGCACAAAAAAGAAGAGACGGGGGAACCGAACCGCGAAGTGGCAAAGAGGCAAGAGCCTGAGCAAGCGTATGTGGCGGAAGAGGAAGAATATGAACCGGAAGATGAGATGGAAGATGAGATAGACGATGAGATAGAGGACCTGTTTGCCGGTGAGCCGCAGCGCATTTATGAAAAACCACAGGTCGAAGAGGTACCGGCATTTTTGGAAAAGTACAGGGACGAGCAAACAGAACAGCATGTAAAGATCACGGAGGAACGCGAAGAGCTGGTGCGTGAGGAAGAAGCGGCGGAGATGACGCGGCGTGAGCTTGTTGCGCAGGAAATAGAAGAAGAGGAATTCCTGGAGACATGGGAAGAGGAGCTTGAGGCGACGCAGGAGATGAAGCAGGAGATTTTAGAGGAGCTCAAAAATACAGGGGACAGACCACCGTCGCGGCGCAAGATCGGTTGAGGAGGAAATAAAAATGGCAGCATATAAGAGGATAAGACCGGAAGAATTTAATGAGAGCGTCTTTCGGATGATCGGGAAAGACTGGATGCTTGTCGCGGCACAAAAGGACGGCAAGGTGAATGCTATGACAGCCTCGTGGGGCGGGTTTGGCGTGATGTGGGGCAAAAATGTCGCGTTTGTGGTCATTCGTCCGCAGCGCTATACCAAGGAATTTGTAGACGCGGCAGAGACGTTTTCGCTGTCGTTTTTAAAGGACAGTTACCGCAGCGAACTCAATTACTTTGGAACAGTATCAGGGCGAGATGAGGATAAGATACAAAAGGCGGGTTTTCGCGTGGCGCATCAGGGCGCAACGCCGTTTTTTGAGGAGGCGGAAACGGTCATCGTGTGTAAAAAACTGTTTGCGCAACCATACGATCCGTCATGCTTTATTGACGGGAGTGTTGACGCGCAGTGGTATCCGCAAAAGGATTACCACACATTGTATGTTGCAGAGGTGCAGGAAATACTGAAATGGGATTGAATGAAAAAGCCGGGCGTGATGCCCGGCTTTTTTGATGGATCAAGTGTCCGCAAGAAAAGAAGCGTATTCGGTATGGCGATCAAACCATTTTGCAACAAATGGACAGGTTGCGCGCACCTTTTTACCGCTTTTCTTCAGCTCGTCGATCAACGCGAGCATCAGTTGATCGCCTACGCCCTGACCCCGCAGGGAAGGATCGACATAGGTATGTTTTGCGTCTACGATCGTATCGTTTACCGAAGGAAACGAAACAAAGGCAAGCACCTTGTGATCTTCCCCTTCGAGATAGATACGGTCTTTGGAATGTAAAAACGTCATAGTCTTGTTCCTCCGGATTTTTTATTACTATTACTATAACACAAAGAATACGCGGGAAACCATAAACCGCATAAGGTGGCAAATTGCACCTCCCATTATTTATATTTTGTGGTATACTTTTAAAGTATGCGCAAAAAAACATAAACTGCATATGGGGGTATGTAAAAAATGAATACGGAACAACAGGCAAAATGTAATCCGGGACCGCTTGGGCTGCTCGGGTTCGGGATGACGACAGTGCTGCTCAATCTGCATAACGCAGGCGTTATCGAGATTTCTGCCGTGATCGCGGCGATGGGGTTTGCGCTGGGCGGCGCGGCACAGGTCATTGCGGGAATATTGGAATTCCGAAACGGCAACACTTTTGGCGGGACAGCGTTTACAGCGTACGGATTTTTCTGGTGGTCGCTGGTTGCCATATGGAGCAATCCGTTTGGCGCGGGCGTTGCTGCCGCGGATGAGCTTTCTATGGGATTTTATTTATTGCTGTGGTGTGTGTTCACACTTTTCATGTTCATTGGAACATGGAAGCACAACCGTGCGACGCAAGTCGTGTTCGGTTCGCTGACAGCATTGTTCGCGTTGCTGGCAATCGGTGACTTTACAGGCGTGCACGCAGTAAAGATCGCTGCCGGCTGCGTGGGGATTTTCTGTGGAGCAAGCGCAATCTATGCCGCGATGGGGCAGATTGTGAACGCGGAGCACAAAAAGACGATCTTACCGCTTTGACGGGAAGGAAAAGGGAGCAACGCGAAGGTTGCTCCCTTTTTGTTTGCTTATGAAGTAGACTTGCGTACAGCAACCTCCGCGCAGACGATCCGGGCGATATGTTTTGCGGTTTCGTCTGTTAGAGGGAAAAACATTCCATCATTGCGGCATTTTCTCAGTGTGTTTCCGTTTAATTCATAGATAAAGCCTTTCACGCAAGTATCGCTGCAAGCTGTAGGGTCCAGCAACCGTTTACAGTCGCGGGATGCGATCATTCTGCTTTGCATTGCAGTGGGAAGGTTGGCAAGGATATCCTCGTACTTCCCGGCATGATCGCCGTACATTCGTGCCAAAACGCCTGATTTGCGAAATACCCAGTTCATTACTGTTTTTTGCTCCCATTTATAAGAAGCGCTATAGCCGCTCTTAGCTTCTTTGATCGTTAAGCTGCAGCCTAATTCCATGAGCTGCTCGTGTAAATTTTCTACAAAAGCCTTGTGCTCTGCCGGAATCTTGGAAATGAAATTACTGAATGAAATATTTTCTTTAGCCATGTTAGTTTGTCCTTCCCAAATATCCTTGCTGTGTGTAAATACTATCATTGTACCATAAAGTAAAAATCGCTTCTATGTCTTATCCGCTGTATAACCATCCCAAATTTCGACACTGAATAGGATGGATAGACTGACATATTCCATCATGCGGGTATATTCGGAAGATGATTCATGCAGTGGGAAATCAAACGTTCCCGGCCTATAAACACAAAAGCAAACACAACCATCAGAAGCAAAAAAATAACCGCCCACGGCTCGCAACTGTGACGGCTATTAGTCATTACATTTCGGGCTAACCGCTTTGCGGCTGAATCCCTGCTTTTATTATAAACCTTATGCCAAGAGATAAATGAGAATTTGCGCTCGAGGTTGGTTGTTCAAACGAAAACTATGTGAAAAAGCGCTTAGCTTAAGAGATCGTTCAAGCGAATGATTTTACTACCTTTGCTTTCATAGTAACGCAGCATTTCGTCAATTTTCCTTTTATCATAACTGGTGATGCAATCTGACAGGACATTAACCCCATAATCTGCTTTACGCATGTTGTAGCAAGTTGATTTAACGCAAGCGACAGCATCTGCTCCTGCTATGTAAAAATCACATATTTCATTTTTACCAATAAAGTCTGCAAACTCCTCGCTGGTCAACGCATTTTCTTTGTATTTTGTGAAAATATTTTTTGACGCTATTTTCATATCAGAAACTAATTCAGCCCCATGGGTATCGGTCTTAAAAGTCCTCGTGCCAGCCGATAAATTTTCATGCCTTATATAAACGACATGAATGTCATTTTTGATTGCCCAATCAATCGACGTATTGATATTATCAATTATTTCCTTGTAATTCTTTGTTATGTCATTTTGAATGTCTATTACGACTAATGTTTTTGGCACAAGCATACGATTACTAAGATGAAAATAATGAATAAATCCAA